>JAQUDY010000062.1 GCA_028685445.1 Bacilli bacterium | reverse complement strand
ATCTTTTAATAGCTCCATCGTCATTACCATTTCTAACTTCTACTCTAGTCATAATACAATCCCTCCTTTCAAAACTATTTGTATTATACCACTGTTAATTACTAGTCGCAAGTGAATTTGATAGATTTTATTTCTTTGTTTTATTTTTTGAAACAAAAAAAACACTTAAATATTTTTAAGTATTTCATTTATTTCTTCTTTAGTTTTAAATCCTAAAAATGTTGTAGCTAGTTTTTTGTTTTTATATATCTCAACAAATGGTATTGAAGTAATACCTTTGTTTTGAGATAACTCTAAATGTTTATCTGTATCGACTTTAATAATTTTTAAGTTGTTTTCTCTGTCAAGTAAGTCTTCTAATTCTATTGATAACATTTGACATGGGCCACACCATGAAGCAAAATAATCTACTATAGTTATATCTTCTCCTAGTACTTCTTCTAATTGTTGTCCGCTTAAGTATTCCATTTTAGTTTTCCTTTCTATGTTTATCTATTATTTCTTTAGCACCTTTAGCTGTTATTTTTTCTTTCTCAATTAATTTATCAGCTGATGCTATATCTAATATCTCATATTTTAATAAAATGTCTAAACTTTTTAAATTTGCTTCGTCTTTATCTTCTTCATTTTGATAAAAAGAACTTATATTATAAACTTCTTTAACAGAGTTGTATGTATCATCAACAATATTAGATAAAAGAGGAGTCTTTTCCATAAGAACTTCTGCATATTTACTTTGGTTAACCATAGTACTGGTCCCACTTATTAAACCTAAAATAAAGATTATTATAAATGAGATTATATACCCTTGAAAAAATCCTACTCCTGCTCCAAGTATTTTACTTGGGATGCCAAGTACTAAAGTTGCATTTAAAAGTGCATTTACTGCTCCTGTTACTTTAGCAATTATTTTTAAAATAATCGCTAGTAATGAAATAGTTACTAGATAACTAATTCCTTCATATATCAATACATTTACAACAGAAATTCCTTCGAATCTTCCGGTTAATTTAAAGAAAGGTAAATACTCATAGAGTAAAACTGATATAGGATTTTTTAAATAAAATGCTAAAACAAATACTAACAATGTTCCTATAAAAGTAACAACACTATTTATTACTCCTTTTCTAAATCCATTAAAAAGTGCTAACAAGATAATTATTATTATTAGCCAGTCAATTATATTCATATTTTTCACACCCTATTTTAATTATATAATGTTTTTTTAAAAAAAGAAAGAAAAAAAAATAATATTATGTTATGATGTAAACGGTGATATAAATGACGATTGTATTTAAAGTTAGTAATAATATTAAATTAAAAATGATTGATTATTATAGTCTAATTAAAAGAGAAAAGACACCTCCTTATGCTTTATTTCAAGCTGATGAGGCTGATACTATAATTACATTATATGAATCTGGAAAAGTAGTATTTCAAGGTCCTAGTGCAGATATAGACGCTAATATGTGGATGGACTTAGAAAAAAGTTTAAATAATCGTGATATTTTAGCAGAACTTGCTAAAGAAGATAATAAAAAAGAAGAAGAAAAAGATACTAGGTTTATAAATAAACCAACTATTGGTTCAGATGAAGTAGGAACAGGAGATTATTTTGGTCCAATTATAGTAACTGCCGCTTATGTTGGAAAAGAACATTTTAATTTATTATATGAACTTGGTGTTAGAGATTCTAAGAAAATTAATGATGATAAAATTCTAAAAATAGCTCCTACTTTAATAAGAGAAATCCCTCATGTTAATTATATTTTAAGTAACAAAGAATACAATACTACTCCTACTAATATGAATAAAATAAAAGCTATTATGCATAATAAAGTTTTATGTTCTCTAATAGAGAAAACAAAAAAGCCTTATGATTATGTAGTAGTTGATCAATTTTGCCATCCTAGAAATTATTTTACATATATAAAAGAAGCAAGTAAAAAATATACTAAAATCACATTTGTTACTAAAGCAGAAGATAAATGTCTTAGTGTAGCTGCTGCTTCTATAATTAGTCGCTATTTATTCATAAAAGAATTTGAAAAACTTGGTAATAAATATAATATATTTTTAAAAAAAGGTGCTGGTGTTGAAGTTGATAAACAAGGAGCCATGCTTGTTAAAAAACATGGCGAAAATGTTTTATTTGATATAGCAAAACTTAATTTTAAAAATACTGAAAAAATTAATAATATAATAAAAGCTCAAGAAAAATAACTCTTGAGCTTTTTATACATTTATTAAAAATATTTTTAATAAAATATATTTATCAATATTAGAATTTTTTAAATTATAATCTAAATCGCATAAATCTAATAATTTTTTTTGTAATTCATCTTTAGAATAAAAGTTTGCTTTTTCTTTAGCTAACTTCACGCGGTAAGGATGAATTCCGAGCTTTTTTCCTATTTGCTCGTTAGTCTCATCTAATCTTTTTACTGTATAGATTAACCTGTACTGGTTTGCAAGAAGCCCAATAAAAGGGAAAACTTCACTTCTTAAATTTATAAAATCCTCTAAATGGTTTGCTATTTCTTGATAATTTTTATTTAAGACAGCATCACTAAAACTGAAATTATCTTCACTTATTAATTTTATAGAATATTTTAAAACCTCTTCTTTGGTTATTTTATTTGTTATTAAACTGATTTTATCTATTTCGTTAAGTACTAAATCATAATTATCAAGATTATTATTTAATAGCTCAGATATAGCTAAATAATCTATTTCTATATTATTATTTTGACAATATTCTTTTATTTTGCTATTTATGTTTTTTAAATCATCTATTAATATAATAGTTCCATTTTTTAGTATTTCTTTATAGATTATGCTTCTTTTATCAATAGATTCAGCTATTAAAATTAAGACTGTATCTGGGTTAGGCTCAGCTATGTATTTTGTAATTTGATTATATTCTTTTTTTAATTTAAAATTATTTATTATTACATATTTTGTTTCTTTTAATAAAGAATAGTAAGAACATTCACTTATAACATCATTTATATTGATTTCATCCATGTTCATTCTGATAACATTATCACTAGATGTAATAATTTTATTTATTTCCTCATGAAGTAATCTTAAAGAAAAGGAAGATATTAAATAAGTATTCATTTTTTTATTATCCCAAAACGATCTAATGGGAATAAAATAATATTCGTTTTTCCTTTAATATCTTCTTTTTTCACTGGTCCTATAACTCTACTATCTTGAGATAAATAACGGTTATCTCCCATAACAAAATATTCATTTTGCCCAATTATGACTTCCTCAAAGTCATCAGTAGTTGTTAAAGAATAATTATCTTCTATCTCTTGATTATCAATATAAAGTATACCGTCTAAATACTTAATACTCTCGCCTGGCATGCCTATTACTCTTTTTATTAAATGACCACTGTCTGTTTCTAGAACAATAATATCCCATCTATTGATGCCGCTTGTTTTCATTCCAAGTTTATTTAAAATCATTGTCTCACCATTATGTAGAGTTGTTTCCATGCTCGTTCCATTAACTCTAATAGGAGTTGCTATAAAGGTTCTTATAATAATTATTATAAGAATAATTATTATATAAGGTAAATAATCTAAGAACACGTCTTTATTAGCTTTTTTTTGTTTTGTTTTAATTTCTTCTTCTACTTTTTTTGTTTTTAAAACCATTTTTACCACCTTAATAATTATATCATATTTTTAGGGTTTATTTCCAAAAAAAGAATCAATTTTCAATTGATTCTTTTATAAATATTTATTAAAATTTTTAAAGATTATGTCGTTTTCAAGTTTGGTATTATCTAAATCTTTTAATAATGATTTTTGCTTGCGATCTAGTTTTGATGGGATAATAACTTTAGTTATTAAGTACATATCTCCAGTTGAACGTTCTTTTTCTGAATCGATTCCTTTACCTCTTAATTTAATTTCATCACCATTTTGAGTGCCAGAAGAAAATGTATGTTTATATTTTCCAGTTAATGTTGGTATATCTTTTGTTACTCCTAACGCGGCCTCTGTAATAGTTAACGGAACTTCTAAGTAGATATCTTTTCCATCTCTTTTAAATAATGGATGTTTTTTCATTGTAAAATCAATATAAATATCTCCATTAGGTCCTCCGTTTAACCCGCTAGAGCCTTTTTGATTCATTCTCATTTGGTCGCCATTATCAATTCCACTTGGTACTCTTAAATTAATTTTTTTCTTTTTCTTAGTAGTTTTTTTACCTCTACAAGTAGAACATGTAGTTTCATATGTTGTACCTTCTCCTTTACAGTAAGGGCAAGTAGTCTCTGTTTGCATTACTCCTAATATTGTTCTTTGTTCAGTAATTACTCTTCCTCTGCCACTACATTTTGGACATGTCTTAGGATTATGACCACCCAAACCATTGCAATCATCACATAAGTCATCAATATTTAATTCGAAAGTCTTTTCTGTACCAAAAACTGCTTCTTCAAAAGTTAGGTCTATTTTAATTAAAAAATCTTCACCTTTTGTTTTTCTTTTAGAACTTCTAGATCGTGAGCTACCGAAGCCTCCACCCATAAACTGTTCAAAGATACTTCCTAAATCTAAATCCTCAAAATCAAAACCACTAAAACCCCCAGAGAAACCTCCAAAACCACCTGAATTATTATCAAAAGCAGCTGATCCAAATTGATCATATTGAGATCTTTTTGAAGAGTCACTTAAAATTGAGTAAGCCTCACCTATTTCTTTAAATTTATCTGATGCTCCTGGGTCTTTATTTACATCTGGATGGTATTCTTTAGCTTTTTTTCGAAAAGCACTTTTTATTTCTGCCTCAGTTGCATTTTTGTTAACACCTAAAATGTCATAATAATCTTTTTTTGCCATTGTCTCACTCCTACAAGTTTATTTTATTTCCTTCTTCTATTAAATAATCCATATAATCAAGTGCTTCATTGATTATTTCTGGCTTAGTTAAATCTATCCCCATTTCTTTTAACAAATTAGTTGGATAATCTGATCCTCCTTTTGTTAAAAACATTAAATATTTTTCTTTCATTTTATTTTTATTTTCTATAATATTTTTTGCTATATAAATAGCACTTGCAATTCCTGTTGCATATTTAAACAAATAATAAGGAGAAAAATAATGCATTCTTCTAATCCACATAGTTTTTACTCTATTATCTAGTTTAACTACATCTCCATAATAGTCTTTTCTTATATTGTAAATTGTTTCATTAAATACCTCTGCGTTTACTTCTTCATGATTAGCTATTTTTTTGTAGATTTCGTTTTCAAATTTTCCTTCTATTGCTGCATCAAATAAATTATTAACTATGGTATCTAGTAAATTATAAATTGCTGCAGCCTTTAGATTTTCATCTTTACTTTGTTTAATAATATAATCAGAGAATAAAACTTCATTAGTTAATGATGCTACTTCTGCTGTTAACAATGAGCCATTCCAATTATGAAAGTCTTGTTTCATACTAAGTTCAAAATTAATTGCATGTCCAAGTTCATGGGCAAGAGTACTAATATCCTCAAATTTACCTAAAAAATTAGTTGATACAAGAGGATTATTACCATAATTAGAAGTTGCATATATACTAGATGTCTTACCTTTATATGTACCAAAGTCAATCCACCTATCATCAAAGGCTTTTTTTAATATTCTAATATAATCATCACCTAAAACACTTAAAGAACTCATCAAAATCATTTTAACTTCTTCAATACTAAAATTTAAATCATTACTTGCTAAACTTGTTTTAATATCATAATATTCTAAAGTCTCAAGACCTAGATTTCTTTTGATCATTAAAAAGTATTTTTTTAAAACTTCAGTTCTTTTTTCTAAAGTAGTATATAAATTAGTTACTACTTCTTTAGGAATATTATTATCAAATAAATCCATTTCTAAAACTGAAGAAAAGTTATAAATCTCAGATAAATTATGAGTAAATTTCATATTTGCTGCTAAGTTCATTCCATAGATATTTTCATAAACTTTTAAATTTGATGTAATCTTATTATACGCATCTTTTCTAGTTTCTCTATTTGTGTTAGTTATTATATTACGATAATTAGCATTGGTTAATTCTATATCTTCACCATCAACTGTTATTTTTCCATAATTAATTACTGAGTTTGTTAGAACTTCACTTATGTTTTCATTTACATTAGAAGTTGATGCTAATTTAGATATAATTTTTTCTTCTTTATCATTTAATGTATGTTCTTTTTGTCTAATTATATTTTCTAAATAAAATTTATATTTTTTTAATTTAGGACTTAATAAAAACTTATTTAAATCTTTTTTTCTTCCTTTTAAAATTTCG
>JAQUDY010000061.1 GCA_028685445.1 Bacilli bacterium | reverse complement strand
TGTTTGCCACCTGAAAGGGTTTTCAGGGGACTTAGACAGATTAGAGAGTGATCGACTTCAAATATTTGTTACACCACTTTATATGGGTCAACATTGCTTCCTGAACCAGTTACGCGAGTCTTAGAGTAGATAGAAACTGCAGGCCTGACGCCGTGGCTGTAGTACACATGGTTGACGCTCAAGTTCCCCGACGAATTGACATTGAACGCGCCAGCATAGCCGCTCGAAATCATGTAGTTTGGCGAAAACAGCCAATAAGTCTGGTTCGTATACAAGTAATTAGTATTATTGCTTATGTCGTATACTAATCCTGCCATTGAAGTTTCATCTGCGCTTATTAAGCCTATCGGATAGGTTAACGCTCCATTACCTATTGTTGTATCATTTTTAGTGAATCTATCATTCTTTAAGACACATTTTAAAGTTGGAGATTTAGTTGTAGAAAGTCGATATTCTGCAGCGTAAAATGTTGATGAAGTCCCATGACCGGGACCAGTTTGATCTCCACCAACTTCACTACGTAATTGTCTATCGTTGCAAAATAGATTATCTACTATGTCCGCTTCAAATGATTTTCCTGCTATATTTGATGCATACCAAGAATCTAATTCGTTTTTTATATTTGAGTTTGTCTCATTATATGTTGCTGCCGCGCTTGTTGTACCGTGTCTAACTGTTGATTTCACTCCGTTTGCTCCACCATACATATAACCTACGTATTTTGCATCATTATAATATGTATTCCATGCTGCTGTTTTTATCTGGGTATTTGATCCTGTATCATTCATCTTATTAGCGCTATTAAACTGAGCCTCTGTTCCATTATAGATTAATCTTACTGAGCCATCCCCATTTATTCTTACTATCTTCCACTGGAAACCTCCCCAGATTATATTATTATTTAGTTCTGACTTTTTACCACGATAGTAGTAACTTGTTCCATATTCATCTTCTGCAGCATATAGTCCACTAGTTCCAGTTATTACGCTAAAATCAGGTGTTCCTTTGGCTTCTATTGCTGATGCTCCTCCACCTTGAGCTAGGATTTTATCATATAAAGTGGGTTCATAAGGATTTTGAACCATTTCTGCTGTTAAAGTGATTTTTCCACCAAAGGATCCTCCAATTAAATTATTCTGATTTGAAGATGTTTCTTCAATCCATAATCTTAATTCATAATTATCTGTTCTATTAGCACCTATTTCTAAGTTTGTTGCTAAAGTCATATTATTAGCAGATATTCCACTAAATGTTCCACTTGTTACAGTTTGATTTTGTTTTAATAATTGCCATTTAAAATCTGATACTTGAAGGTTTGAACTTATTGTTAAATTTGTTATTGATAATGTGTAATTTATGAAATGCTTATTATCTCCACTAACTACTTTAAAATTAGTTTTTTCAGATTCTTCAGCTATCTTTTCTGCTGATATTAATTTTACTCCTGATGCATTAATATAGCCATCATTTTCTGTTATTAAATCAATATCAAATGTGCTAGTAGATTTGCCTGTTACTCCATTATCTGTTCCTATTATATCCGCTTGAAAATAAGCATAAGAAAGAGACAATATTACTGGAACTGCTATTGCTATTATTATTAATATACGATAAATTAATTTTTTTTCTTTATTATCTTCCATAGTTTAATATTACTATACTTTATATATTTTTTCAATTAATTTTTTCTTCAAATAATTTATCTGTGCTTTTTGCGTTAATGTTTAGCTCTGAAAATTCTTTTTTTAAATACAGTGGATACGCTGCTGCTGCTATCATAGTAGCGTTATCTGTACAATACTTCATGCTTGGAACAGATAATTTTATATTATATTCTTTCGCTAATTTTTCCATTTCTTTTCTTAAATATTGATTAGCAGATACTCCTCCAGCAATAATAAGTCTTTTTACATTTGTTTTCATAATTGCTATTTTAGTTTTTCTTACTAACTGCTCTATAGCAACTTCTTGAAATGATGCTGCTAGATTATATTTATTTATTTCTTTTTTCTTTTGTTTTTCATTATGAACTAAGTTTATAACCGCGCTTTTAAGTCCACTAAAAGAGAAATTTAATTCATCATTTAGTACTGATTTAGGTAAACTATAGGTGTTTTTACCTTTTAGAGCATATTTTTCGATGTTAGGTCCTCCAGGATAAGGTAGATCTAATACTTTTGCTACTTTATCGTAAACCTCTCCTACTGCATCGTCTAAAGTTTTTCCTAACACTTCAAAATCATAATCTTTTTTCATTAAAACTAGTTCAGAGTGTCCTCCACTAACTATAAGTGCTAAAAGAGGAAAGTCTAATTTTTTTTCTAAGTTATTAGCATAAATATGTCCTGCAATATGATGCACTTTAATTAAAGGCTTCTTATAGACTAATGATAATGTTTTTGCAAATTCTAATCCAACAAGTAAGCTTCCCAATAATCCAGGCGCATATGTTACAGCAATTGCATCTATGTCATTTATTGTTAAATCTGTTTTGTTTAAAAGATCTTCTAAGACTAAAGTTATATTTTCGCTATGTAATCTACTAGCAATCTCAGGAACTACTCCTCCAAAAGAAGCATGCGTATTTATCTGAGTTAAAATACTAGTAGCTATGTCCGTTTCTCCATTTTTTACAATTGAGATTGAAGTCTCATCACAACTTGTTTCAATTCCTAAGATATATACATCTTTCATTATTTATTACTTCTTTCCATAATAACAGCATTTTCATTACCATAGTAATTTTTTCTAATATTAATAACGAAAAAATTAAATTTCTTATATAAGTTTATTGCCGGAGTATTAGATTCTCTTACTTCAAGAATTATTGGTTGAGATACTTCACTTAAAAAATAATCCAATATAATAGAAGCTATTTTTTGTTTTCTTTTTGATTCTTTTACTGCTAGGTTAATAATTTCAACTTTATCTATTGTTTTTAATATATGTAAAAAACCAAAGACTTCCTCATCTTTTTTATAAACATAAATCTCTTCTATATCACTTAAATTGTCTATCTTAAATATGTCTTTAAATTTAGGGTTAATGCTTAAACCAATTTGTTCGATTTCGTTTATATCTTCTATTTTAAATTTACTTACCATTTAATACCTCTATTTTCTTTATATACATGGGTTTTACACTATGAGGATTTATACTTTTTTTATCTTTTAAGTATAAAACTATCTTAGGAATATCTAGGTACTCAGATTCTATTATTTTATAATTTTTATAATTTTTTATCAATAAATTATAATCAATATTATTTAAGTAATTTATTTCCTTAATTAATTTATTATTATTAAATATTCCTAAATATTTTCCTTTACTATCTGGAATTATAACTATTTTTTTATCTGCATTACTTGATATAGCTATTGCTTCTATACTTGTAATTGTTTTAATTTTAATTTTTAAAGTATAGCTTAATGTTTTAGCAACGGTAACACCTAATCTTACTCCTGTAAAAGAACCTGGACCATTTATTATAATTATTTCATTTAAATCATTTAATTTTGTTTTAGTAATAGTTAATACTTTTTCAATTGTAGGTATTAATGATATACTATGACTTTTATTTGAAGTTATTTCTTCTTTTAAAAGTAATATTTCATTTTTTAAAATTCCAATTATTACTTTTTGATTAAAAGTACTAATAAATATTGTATTCATTTTTATCACTTCCACACATCTATATTATAACAACATTATCTTAATATATAAAATAAAAAGCCGTTTTATAAAACAGCATTGACTAAATCTTCATATTTTTCACCAAAAGGTTTTAATATTAAGACACGTGTATTTTCATTTATTACTTTAAATTTAATTTCTAATCTTTCTTCAGGTAAATAATCTGTTATTAAATCTGCCCATTCAATCATAGATACTGCATCTTTATTAAAATAATCTTCTAAACCTAAAGTATCAGCATCTCCATCTAGTCTGTATACATCCATATGATATAAAGGTATTTCACTATTATTGTATTCTTTTATTAAGTTAAATGTTGGGCTGGTTATTGTTTCTTCTATACCTAAAGATTTGGCAAAACCTTTAACAAATACTGTCTTACCACTTCCTAATTCTCCTATTAAACATATTACCATACCAGGAAATTTTTCAGATTCGATATTTTCTGCTAATTCCATTGTGTCTTCAATACTTTTAGAAGTATATTTATAATTCATTTTATCTCACCTATAAATATTATATATAAATTAGATTGTTAAGTAAACCCTAAAAAAGCTCATTTGAGTAAAATACAGGTTCTGTTGTCAAGTTGATCCCTAAACTTTTTAATGCTTTTAAATCTCCATTTTGAACTATATATGTAGAGTGGACATCACAATTTTTTAATTTATCAGCTTTTTGTAGGGCTTTTTCAATAATTGGGTTAGTAACAGAGCAAATCGAGAGTGCTACTAGTACCTCTTGTAATGATAATTGTTTTTGTCCTCTACGAAGTTTTAAAATAGGTTCTAAAACTGAAGGTGAAAGTAAGTTTATTTCATCAGGTATTCTAGTTAATACTTTCATTGTATTTATAATTAAACTACTTGCTGGTGAAAGTAAGTCTGTTTCTCTACCAGTTACAATTTTACCATTGGGTAGTTCTAACGCCATTGCATGTTTTGCTGACTTTTTTGCTTTTAAAAGCGCCGGTTTGACTACTTTTAAATAATTTTCATCAATGTTAAGCTCTGTTAATAAAAGCTTTATACGTTGTACACTTTCATAATCAGTATTTCCTAATTTATAATTTGCTTCTTCTTGATAAAACCTTCTGACTATTTCTTTTTTAGTTGCCTTTTCAACTATATCATTGTCTATAATTGCATCAGCTATTATATTAACGCTCATATCAGTAGGTGAATTATATATATTTTGTTTTGATATTTTACTTAAAATGCTTCTTAAAATAGGAAACGTTTCTACATCCCGATTATAATTTACAGCCTGAACATTATAACACTCTAAATGAAAAGGATCAATCATAGTATAATCTTTTCGATCAGCTGATGCTGCTTCATATGCTAAATTAACTGGGTGTTTTAAAGGCAAATTCCAGACAGGAAAAGTTTCGAATTTAGCATAACCTGCATTAATCCCTCTTTTTTGTTCATGGTAAAGCTGGCTAAAACATGTTGCTAGTTTTCCTGAACCTGCACCAGGTGCATTAACTAATATTAACTTTTTTGTCGTTTCAATGTATGGATTAGCTCCATAACCTTCTTCACTTACTATTAAATCTATATCCGTTGGATACCCCTTAGTTGCGGTATGAATATAAGTTTTTATATTATCGCGTTCTAGTCTTTTAATAAAATTGTTAACACTATTTTGATTATTATATAAAGTTATAACAACACTATTTATTAAAAATCCTTCTTTAATTGATTTATTAATTAAATTTAATATTTCTGTGTCATAAGTAATACCATATTCTGCTCTAGTTTTACTTTTTTCTATATCGCCAGCGTTAATACAAAAAATTATTTCCAAGTCTTTTTTTAATTCTGATAATACTTGTATTTTAGCATCTGGTTCAAAACCAGGAAGTACTCTAGAAGCATGACTATCATTAAAAAGTTTCCCGCCAACTTCCAAATACAATTTATCAAATTGTTTAACTCTTTCTTTTATTTTTTTGCTTTGTACTTTAACATATTTACTACAATTAAATCCTATCTTCATATTTCTTACCTCTACCATAACAATCATAGCAAAAAAAAAGAGGTTTTTGTTGTTTTAAAACCTATTTAGTATATAAACTTTGATAATTACTATAAACACGGAAAAAATTCTGTCAAGCTCTTTATTTGTAGTTTACTAAAGTTTACATTATTATTTTATTACAAAAAAAATATTGGCAACTACCTATTTTAGCTTATTCAACTATCGTCGGCGTTTAAGTGCTTAACTGCTCTGTTCGGTATGGGAAGAGGTGTATCCACTTAGCTATCGTCACCAATATAAGGATTTTGTTCTTTAAAAACAAGATAATGTATCATCAATCAATATAAAATATGATTAAATCCTCGATCTATTAGTACTAGTCACCTCAACATATCACTATGCTTCCAGCTCTAGCCTATCAACCTCGTAGTCTACAAGGGATCTTACTATTAAAATATGGGAAAATTCATCTTGAAGGGGGCTTCTCGCTTAGATGCTTTCAGCGATTATCCCTTCCATACGTAGCTACTCTGCACTGCAACTGGCGTTACAACAGATACACCATAGGTATGTCCAATCCGGTCCTCTCGTACTAGGATCAGCTCTCCTCAATTTTCCTGCGCCCACGACGGATAGGGACCGAACTGTCTCACGACGTTCTG
>JAQUDY010000060.1 GCA_028685445.1 Bacilli bacterium | reverse complement strand
AAAGCAATAGAAAATGCTAAATATATCTCAACAATGCAAGAGAGTAAATTTAATGAAAACTTTGGAATAAATTTTATTGACGGCGTTAATCAAATTTTAAAAAAATTATATGATCATATTATGACTATTAATTTACTTCCAGAGACAAAAAAGACTTTAATAGATAATTTTAATAATATTAGTACATTTAGTAATGAATATAAAGCTGCAATTTCAAAGCAAAATGCAAATAAAAGGTTATACGAAAACGCTATGAAAGCTTTAGGTATAAGTAAATCAAAACAAGTAACAAAAGATGTTTCTAATAAACAAGAAAAAAACATTGACCCACTAGAACAAGAAGTACTTAAAGAAAAAGATGTTGAAGAAAAAGAAATTGAACCAGAAGTAATTCTGAGCGATATAATTAAATTAAAAGATTCTAAAAAACATCAATTTAAAGGAAATTTAAGTGGATTAACCCCCAATAAAAATTATAAAGTAATCGATGTTGTGCTTCATGATGGAATAACTCATTACAAATTAGAAGGAATGGGCAATAATCTATATAACTCAATGGATTTCGATGAAGTTGAAAAAGAAGAAGAATTAAAACATGATGATAAATTAATTTCTAATGATAATAGTGTAGTAGAAATACCAGAAGAAAAATCTTTAGAAGAATCAGTTGGAATAATAAGTGATCTTAATAAACCAGCAGTACCTGGAAAAAAAGTAATTGCTCAAACTGAAAGACTTGGTAAAGGTTCAATAGCAGCAAGATTAATAGCTGTAACATATGTTACAGGGGCAATATTAGTACCAGCAGTTGGACCAATCGCACTGATACCTGGATTAGCTTATGCATATAAAGAGTATCAATCTTATAAGAAACATAAAGAAAATAATAATGAAAAAACAATAATCCAAAGACAAAAATCTGCAATTCAGGACTCATTTACATTTTTAAAAAGAAAAATGACTGATAAACTATTTAGCAAGGCTACAACGCCAGAGGATAAACAAGAATTAGAAGAAATGTCTGTAGTTATTGATGAACAGATTAAAAATGATCAAGAAACCAAAAAAGAAGAAAATACATTCTCTGAAATAGTTTCTACCGGAGATCCTGTTTTAGATGAAGTTTTAGAAGCGGCTCAAACTGAAATGGCTGAAGAAGGTTTATCGAAAGAAGAATTGTTTGATAAAGCACTTGAAAATTTAACTAATACTCCTATTACAGAAGAGCCAAAAATGGGAGGAAGATAAGAATGAAATTGGATACAGTTGTGACACTAGAAGGTAATGAAAAATATTATTTAGCAGATAAAACGATTCAAAATGATAAGACATATTTTTTAGCAAATAAATTAGATCAAAATGAAGAGATATCAATTGAATCTTGTATTTTTGAAGAAATCAAAAATGATGAAGATTACTATTTAGATGAAATAGTAGATGTTGATAAAGTAAAATATTTAACAGCAGTCTTTACTTCGAATTTGATAAGCGATATTGACGAATTAAAAGAAGATTAACTTCTTTTTTTTAAGAAAAAAAGAAAGATTAATATCTTCCTACTCCGAGTTTCTTATAAACGTCATAAGCTTTTTCTTTAGCAATTTTTTCTGCTCTTTTTAAACCTTCATCAAGAACATTATCAATATAATCCCCTTTTATTATTTCATTATATTTAGTTTGGATATTTTGTAATAATTTTTCAACTTCATCAGCAACTTTTGTTTTAAATTCCCCGTATGAAGCATTTGCGAATGCTTCTTCAACATTATCAATATTTTCATTAGTCAAACACGAATATATAGTTATTAAATTAGAAATACCGGGCTTGTTTGCAACATCATATTTAATGACATTATCTGAGTCAGTAACCGCGCTCATTATCTTTTTTCTTGCTTTTTGAATGTCTTCTAATAGAAATATAACACCTTTAGGGTTTTCATCAGATTTACTCATTTTTTTATTAGGATTTTGCAGGTCCATAATTCTAGCACCAGATTCTGCTATAACTGGATTAGGGATTTTGAATGTTGTTCCATATTTATTATTAAACCTCTCTGCAATATTTCTTGTTAACTCAACATGTTGCTTTTGATCCCCGCCAACTGGAACAACATCAGCGTCATAAATTAATATATCAGAAGCCATCAAAACAGGATATGTGAAAAGTCCGCATGTGACTGACTCACTTTGTTTATTTTGACTCTTTTCTTTATATTGAGTCATCCTACTCAGCTCTCCCATATAACTATTACACTCTAAAGCCCATGAAAGCATAGGATGGTAAATATTTTCTGATTGATTAAATAAACAAGTTTGTTTAGGGTCTAATCCGCATGCCAAATAAACTCCTACCATTTTTCTAATGTTTTCTTTTAATTCTTTAGGATCAGGATTAACTGTAAGAGAGTGCAGATCAGCTACAAAGACAAATGATTCATAACTTTTCTGCATTTCAATAAAATGTGTAATCGCTCCTATATAATGTCCAATATGTAATTCACCAGTTGGAGTAATTCCAGACAATAATCTTTTCAATGTAATCACCTTTTTATATTGTATCAAATTGCTAGCACGAAATCTATCCCTAATGCCATGTGCTATTTAAATTTTAAATAGTATAAAATTTTACTAGAAAAAAATTAGGAGTTGTAGTATTCGTAATTATTAGAGAACATCAGATATTATTCATAATTTAATTTGTAAATAAGAAAAAATTAAATTATGGATAATATAGAAATAGTAACGATATTTCATGATTTTAGATTTCATGTTTTTAGATATTTAAGTTCTTTTGATGACTCTATTATTATTTAAAAATAATAAATATAAACTATACTTCCTTTATACCTTTATTTATTATAAAAGGCTAAACAATCTACTACGTAGTGTATATTTTTAAAATAATAACTCATATTATAAAAAAGGAGATTAGTATGAAAAAAAGATATTGGATTTTTTCTTTATTATTATTATTTATTGTATCTGGCTGCATGATGGGAAATAGCCCTACATCAAAAGTAGAAGAACTTTTAAAACGCTATAATAATAACTCTGATGTAGTAAAAACAGAACTTGGAGATTACTTAAGCTCATTAAATTTAGATGAGGATAATCAAGCAGGGTATGAAGGAGTTTATTTAAGGCAATATTCCGATTTAACTTATGAAATAAAAGACGAAAAGATTGATGGTAATACAGCAGAAGTGAGCGTACAAATAAAAGTATATGATTATTATAATGCAGAGATAGATATTAATAATTATGTTAGTACACATCAAAGTGAGTTTTTTGATGATGATAATGTATATAGTTCAGAAAAAGCTTTAAAATATCGTATTGATGAATTAAAAAAAGTTAATGACAAAGTTGAATACACTTTAAACTTCACATTAACTAAAGTGAATAATGTATGGACAGTTGATACTTTAACAAATGAACAACTCGAAAAAATTCATGGGACTTATGCTTCTTAAGTCTTTTTTTTTTGTTTAAGAATAATATTATTTAGGTGAAGTTATGAAAAAAATATTGCTTATTGTATCAATTTTATTTTTACCACTATTGGTAAGTGCTGAAGAATTAGCTCCTACAGCTAAATCAAGTATTTTGTTAGAAGTTAGTACTGGAAAAATTTTATATGAGACAAACAGTAACGAAAGATTAGCACCAGCGAGTATGACTAAATTAATGACAATGTTATTAATAATGGAATCTATAGATAACAATAAAATAACTTTAAAAGATGATGTACTTATTACTAATAATGCCTCTAGTATGGGGGGGAGTCAAGTTTTTTTAGAAGCCGGTTCTAAAATGAAAGCAGAAGAATTACTTAAGAGTATTGCTATCGCAAGTGCGAATGATTCATCAGTAGCGATGGCAGAACATATTTCTGGCACAGTAGATGCTTTTTTATCTAAAATGAATAATCGTTGTAAAGAATTAGGATGTAAAAACACAAATTTTATGAATGTTCATGGTTTAGATGAAGCAGATCATTATTCATCGGCTAAAGATATGGCTATTATAGCAAGAGAATTATTAAAACACGAAAAAATATTAACCTATACAATTATTTATGAAGAATACTTAAAAAAACCAGACGGTAGTTCTACTTGGATGGTAAATACTAACAAATTAATAAAATATTATAATGGTTTAGACGGTTTAAAAACCGGTTTTACCGACAATGCAGGTTATTGTTTAACGGCCACAGCAAAAAGAAATGATATGCGCTTAATAAGTGTAGTTATGAAAGAACCAACACCAAATGCTAGAAACAGTAACACAATAGCGCTTTTAAATCTCGGTTTTAGTAATTATAAGGTTAAAACAATAGTTAATGCAAATAAAATTCTAGGTACGGTAGAAATAATTAATGGAAAGACTAAAAATGTGGAAATTGTTCTTACAAAAAATGCTACTAATTTAGAAAATATAAATGAAGAAAAAAAATATACCTATAATATAAAAACAGATAAAATTAAGGCACCAATAAAAAAAGGAGAAATAGTAGGGATTTTAGAAATTATTGAATCCGGAAAAATAATATCATCTTTTGATATAACTGTTAGAAATGATGTTAAAAAAGCTAATATATGGGATTTATATAAACGAAACTTAAATAGTTTATTGATAGGAATGTAATTAAGAAAGTAGAATTATAAAGATTCTCTTTTTTAACTTATATTAAATCATTTTTTGACTTTTTATAAATATTTAGCTAAAGTAATAAATCAGAGGTGTTTTATGAACTTTCATGATTATTACAAAACTTTAAATCAAGAGTTTAAAGAGTATTTAGAAATTTTAACCCCAGTATTTCCCAGATTTTTAATTCCATTTATCGAAACAAAAACAATGATGCGTTTAAAAGATATAGGGTACTTTTGTGGAATGGATTATGCAAACAAGAGTATATATAATTTTAAATTTTATTTATCTTCTTTAGATCACTCAATAAGTACAGCTTTAATGGTTTGGGGAAGTACATTTGATGAAGAAGCAACTTTAGCAGCGTTATTCCACGATGCTTCATCACCAGCCTTAAGACATGTAATAGATTATTTAAATGATGATCATGTTAACCAAGAAAGTACTGAAAAAAATTTAAAGAACACATTAATAAAAGATAAAAAATTAATAGATTTATTAAATCTTCATAAATACGATATTAATAAAATATCTGATTTTAAATCTTTTTCTATTGTTGACTCAAAAAGGCCTAAATTATGTGCAGATAGATTAGATGGAATATTTTTATCTAGTCTGGTATGGGCTAAAAATATAGAATTACCTGAAATCAGAAAAATATATGATAATATAATTATTAAAAGAAATGAAAATAATGAAGAAGAATATAGTTTTATAGATATTATTTATGCAGATAGAATAGTTGAACTTAATGATTTTATAGACACTCTAACTCATAGTGATGAAGATTATTTAGCGATGACTCTTTTATCAGAAATAGTAAAAATATTGATTAAAGAAAATTTTATCAAATATGAAGACTTATATATTTTAACAGATAAAGAGATATTTGATATTATAAACAAGGCACTAAAAAATGAAGATGTCAAAGTTTTATATAAAATGTTTACTAAAATGGATTCTAATATATGTTTTTTAAGAAAACCAATCAAAAAGCGAGTAATTGATCCCTTGATTTTAGAAAATAGATATTCTAAATATTAAGATTATTAAATTTATGTTATATTAATAATAGGAGTTGAAAAAATGAAGATGATATCATGGAATGTTGCAGGGTATAGAGCAGCATTAAAAAAAGGTTTTAAAGACTTTTTTTACGAGGAAAATGCAGATATTTTTTGTTTGCAAGAAGTCAAGGCAGAAAAACATCAAATTGAATTTGATGCTGATGCCTATCACGAATATTTAAACCCAGCAGAAAGAAAAGGATATTCAGGGACGCTAATTTATACTAAAATAAAACCAATTAGTGTTAGATTTGGATTAGAAGATTATTTTAAAGATAATGAAGGACGCGTTATAACTTTAGAGTTTGATAAATATTTTTTAATTAATGTATATACTCCAAACTCAAAAAGTGATTTATCTAGACTTGATGAGCGCATGATTTGGGAAGATCAATTTTTAAAATATATCAAAGATTTAGAAATTATTAAACCAGTCATTATTTGTGGCGATTTAAATGTAGCTCATACTGAAATGGATATAAAAAATGCTAAAACAAATACTCGTAGCGCAGGTTTTACAATAGAGGAACGAAATAAATTTTCTAATATATTAAACAATAGTTTTATTGATACTTTTCGATATCTAAATCCAGATATTTCTGATAAATATACTTGGTGGAGTTATATGGGAAATGCTAGAGCAAATAATACAGGATGGAGAATTGACTATTTTTTAATTTCAGAAA
>JAQUDY010000059.1 GCA_028685445.1 Bacilli bacterium | reverse complement strand
TTGATACTCTAGAATTATCTAGAGCATTAGATCCAGATCAATTTAGACATTCTTTAAGCGCTATAGTAAAACGATATGAAGTTGTTTTTGATGAATCTGGGCATCACCGAGCTGATTATGATGCTGATGCTACTGCTAAAGTTTTTGCTAAAATGCTCCAAAAAGTAGAGAAATATAATATAACTAATTTAAAAAATTTGAATAATTTAGTTCCAAAAAAAGAGATTCATAAATTTGGAAGATCATTCCATGTGAACATTTTAGCTAAAAATAAAATTGGTTTAAAAAATTTATTTAAGTTAATAAGTTATGCTAATACCAAATATTTATATAAAACACCTAGAATACTTAGAAGCGAAATAGAAAAGCATCGCGAGGGATTACTTATTGGAAGTGGATGCTATGAAAGTGAAGTTTTTGTAGAAGCAAGAAGTAAAACAGAAGAAGAACTAGCAAATATTATTAATTTTTATGATTATGTTGAAGTACAGCCATTAGATGTATATGATCACTTAATTCAGCAAAATAATTTTTCTAATATAATAGAACTTGAAAATAATATTAAAAAAATAATTAACACTACAATAGACACAGGAAAAATAATTATTGCAACAGGAGATGTTCATCACTTAACAAAAGAAGATAAAATTTACAGAGAAGTAATAATAAATCAAAAAGTTCCAGGTGGAGGAAGACATGCTTTATCTAGAAATAATATAACTTTTATACCTTCAACTCATTTTAGAACGACTGATGAAATGTTTAAAGATTTTTCTTTCTTAGATAAAAAACTTGCTAATTTATTAATAGTAGAAAACCCTAATAAAATAGCAGATATGATTAATCACGTGGAAGTAATAATTGATACGAAAGGCGTTCCTTTTTCTCCTAAAATTGAAAACTCTGCGCAAGAGGTAGAGAAACTAGTATATGATAAAGCCCACGAAATATATGGATTAGAATTACACCCTTTAATCCAAGATAGAATAACACAAGAATTAGCAGGAATTATAAATGGTGGCTATGATGTTATTTATTTAATAAGTCAAAAACTTGTTAAAAAAAGTAATGAAGAAGGTTACTTAGTTGGATCTCGTGGATCGGTAGGCTCTTCATTTGTTGCAACAATGATGGGAATTTCAGAAGTAAATCCTTTACCAGCCCATTATGTATGTCCAAAATGTCAATATACTACCTTCGATAATGAAAAAGGTGAATCTTTAGGATTAACTTACTCAAGTGGTTATGATCTGCCAACAAAAGAATGCCCTAAGTGTAATGAAGTTATGATTAGCGAAGGTCACGATATGCCTTTTGCAACCTTTCTAGGATTTAATGCAGATAAAGTTCCAGATATTGATTTAAACTTTTCTGGAGAATATCAGTGGAAAGCACATGAATATACTAAAGAATTATTTGGAGTAGAAAATGTTTATAGAGCTGGAACAATCGGAACAGTAGCTGATAAAACAGCTTTTGGATTTGTCAAAGGATATTGTGAAGATAAAGGTTTAATTAAAAGAAATATTGAAATAGAAAGACTTGCTAAAGGATGTATTGGCGTTAAAAGAACAACAGGACAACATCCAGGCGGAATAATAGTAATTCCTGATTACATGGACGTATTTGACTTTACCCCGTATCAATATCCAGCGGATGATATTAATTCACTTTGGCGAACCACTCATTTTGATTATCATCCTATGGAAGACGAATTATTAAAATTGGATATTCTTGGTCATGATGTACCAACAATGCATAAAATGCTCCAAGACTTAACTGGAATAGATGTAACAAAAATCTCACTTAATGATCAAAAAATATTGAATTTACTATCTAGTACGAAATCTCTAGGGGTGACTCCGGAACAAATAAATTGTCCTACAGGAACTTTAGGCATTCCAGAGTTAGGTACTAAATTTGTTATAAATATGCTAGTTGAGACAAAACCATCAACTTTTGCAGAAGCAGTGAAAATTTCTGGTTTATCACATGGAACAGATGTCTGGGCAGGAAATGCATCAGAGCTTATTAAAAACAACGTAGTGCCTTTTAGTGAAGTTATTGGGTGTCGTGATGATATAATGGTTTATTTGATAAATAATGGAGTAGATCCCTTAAAAGCATTTAAAATAATGGAGTTTGTTCGTAAAGGAATGCCGTCCAAATTACCTGATGTTTGGAAAGAGCATGAGTTAGTATTAAAAGAAGCTAAAATAGCAGACTGGTATATAGAATCATGTCATAAAATAAAATATATGTTCCCTAAAGCTCACGCTGTAGCGTATGTAATGGGAGCCTTGAGAATTGCTTATTTTAAAATATATTATCCTATAGAATATTACAGCACATATTTTTCAATTAAATGTACTGCTTTTGAAGTCGAAACTCTTCTAAAAGGAGAACAAGGTATTCGTAATAGAATTACTGAATTAGAAAATAAAGGATATGAGCAAACTAATAAAGAAGCAGAAATTTTAGATGTTCTCCAAGTAGCGCTAGAAATGGTTGCAAGAGGCTATAATTTTAAAAACATAGATTTAGAAAAAAGCGCCGCAAAAAGATTTTTAATTGGTGAAGATAAAAAATCTTTAATTATCCCTTTTAGTGCACTAGATGGACTTGGTGATAATGCCGCTAATGGAGTTGTTACTGAAAGAGAGAAAGGGCCTTTTATAAGCGTAGAAGACGTGCAAATAAGAGGAAAAGTCAACTCTACAACAATTGATAAAATGAGAATGTTAGGTATATTTGAAAATCTACCAGAATCAAGCCAATTAAGTTTATTTGATTTATAATAAAAATTATAATATACTTTAAACGTAAGGAGAAAATATTATGGAAAAAACTTATATAATGTTAAAGCCAGATGCAGTTCAAAGAAAATTTATTGGGAATATAATTAGCAGAATAGAAAATAAAGGTTATAATATTAAACAAATGAAAATGTTTACTTTAGAAGAAGAGATATTAAAAGAACATTATTCACATTTAGTAGAAAAACCGTTTTTCCCAGAGTTAGTTGAATTTATGACATCAGGTCCAGTTATAGGAATGATAATTGAAGGTGATGATGTAGTAATTGGTATGCGTCACTTAATGGGTCCAACCAAATGGGAAGAAGCAAATCCAGGAACTATTAGAGGAGATTTTGCTAATAATACTACAGAAAATCTAATACATGGATCAGATAGTGTAGAAAATGCTATGATAGAAATCAAAAGATTTAGCAAATATTTAAATTAAAATGCTTAAAAGCATTTTTTTTGTATAGATATTTTTATAATTATAATCATATTTTATTTTTAGTTTTAAATTAAATTTTCTAATATAATTTATCGACTTAGATTGATTTTTTATACTATTATTAGTATACTTATCAATAGGTGAATATATGGAAGATGTAAGAATGCCCAAGCACCTAGGAATCATAATGGATGGTAACCGAAGATGGGCAAAACAAAATGGTAAAAAGAATATAGAAGGTCACTTAGCTGGAGCAAATAGGATTATAGAATTATCTAAATATATTTTTAAAAAAAACATAAAATATTTAAGCATCTATGCATTTTCTACAGAGAATTTCGGTAGAAGTGCGGAAGAAGTAAATTATTTGATGGGATTAATAGTAAAATTTTTTAATGAAAAATTAAATGAATTTCATAAAGAAAATATAAAAATTATTTTTTCTGGTAGAAAAGAACCATTATCAAACAAAGTTTGGGATATTATTTGTAAAGTAGTATCATTAACAAAAAATAATACAGGCGGAACACTTAATATATGCTTAAATTATGGAGGCAGAAACGAAATAATAGATGCAATTAATAAGTTAATATCAGATAAAGAAGATATAAATGAAGATAACTTTAAAAAATGTTTATATCAAGAGTTACCAGATTTAGACTTTGTTATAAGAACTAGCGGAGAACAAAGATTGAGTAACTTTATGTTATGGCAAGCAAGTTATGCTGAGCTATATTTCCCAAAAACTTATTTCCCTGACTTTGATGAAAAAGAGCTAGAAAAAGCTTTAATAGAATATAATAATAGAAATAGAAGGTTTGGCGGTAATTAATGAAAACACGAACTATTAGTGCAATAATACTATTAGCAATAATTATACCACTTGTAATAGTAGGAGGAATACCGTTTGGTTTACTTATTGGTTTAATCTCAATATTAGCTGTAAAAGAAATTACAGATTTATATAAAATCCCAAATATTATTAAATTTCTTGCTTTTCTAGGGCTAATAAATATAATTTATAGTAATTTTGATTCTTCCAGTATTTTATTTGGTTTAAATTATGAAGTTTTAAGCACCCTAGTACTAGGACTATTAATTCCTATAATATTTTTCCAAATAAAAGAAAAGTATACCACTGAAGATGCATTTAAGTTAATAGGTTTTATTTTATTAATAGGCCTTGGATTAAATTATTTTATTTTAATAAGAGATTATAGTTTGTTGTATTTTATATTTATGATATTAATCCCAATTATTACAGATACTTTTGCTTTTATTGGTGGAGTTATGATTGGAAAACACAAAGTAACTAAGCTAAGTCCAAAAAAGAGTTGGGAAGGTTATATAATAGGGTCTTTAATGGGAACATTTATGATGACAATGTTTTATATAACATTAATAAATGCAAATGCCAATATATTAACCGTAACGAGTTTAATTTTTATGATGACTATAGTTGCTCAACTAGGAGATTTATTCTTTAGTGCAATTAAACGAACGCACAATATAAAAGATTTTTCAAGTTTAATCCCAGGACATGGCGGGGTACTAGATAGACTAGATAGTTTAATCTTTGTAGCATTAATATTTATTGTATTTATGAAGTATTTATAGGAGGAAAAATGACGCTAATTATATTAGTACTTATATTAGGACTTTTAATATTTGTTCACGAATTAGGACACTTTATTTTTGCAAAAAAATTTGGTGTTCATGTATATGAATTTGCTTTAGGTATGGGACCTAAAATATTTTCTTTTAAGAGAAAAAAAGAAACTGGTGATCCAACAATCTATTCTTTAAGATTATTACCAATAGGTGGCTTTTGCGCAATGGCTGGAGAAGTAGGTGAAGATGATCAAAAAATTAAAAAATCTGAATTTATGTGTAATAAAAGTAAATTAGAAAGATTATTAATTTTAGCAAGTGGAGTAATATTTAATTTTTTATTAGCTATTATATTATTATTTTTACAAAGTCTTATCTGGGGAAATCCTAATCAAGAATCTATCATTGGATATGCACCTGAAAATCATCCTATTTCAGATGCAGGAATAGAGGAGGGCGATAAAGTAATCGCTCTTAATGGATATAAAGTTAACACATGGGATAAATTAACAGTAGTTTTAAATTTAAAACATAAAAAAGATTCATATGATTTTAAAATTAAAAAAACAGATGGTAGTGTTAAAGATTATAAAATTACGCCTAGATTAGATAAAAATGAAGATGGAGATTCTATCAAAGTTTTTGGTTTAGGTGCTGGCTCAGAAGTTCAAACAGGAGTTATTAATGCCATAAAATTTGCTTTTACTAAATTTTGGTCAATTATTACAACAATGGCAATAATTATCGGCTCACTTTTTACAGGAAAATTAGAATTATCTAGTTTATCTGGACCAGTAGGAATGTATGCAATTGTTGGAGAAACAGCAAAACACGGGATCCAAAGTTTAATATATTTAACCGCATATTTAAGCATTAACTTAGGATTCATTAATGCAATTCCATTACCAGCATTTGATGGAGGAAGAATCTTATTTATTGGAATTGAAGCAATAAATAAGAAAAAAGTAGATGCAAATATTGAAAACATACTACATACAATTGGATTTATATTATTAATTATATTAATGATATATATAACAGTAATGGATGTATGGAAATTTTTCTAAGGCTTTAAAAGCCTTTTTCTATTGCAATTTACACTATGTTTTGTTAAACTAATAAGTAGAATAATATAGGGTGATTAATATGGATAAGTTATACAGTTTTTTTGAAAACCTATATAGCAGTGATAGTAAATTTATGTTATATATTTATGTTGGTATAGCAGTGATAACAATACTTTTAATTTTAATTATTATATTCTCAAGCATAGGAAATTTAATTTCTCGAAATAAACAAAAAAAATTAGAGAAAAAAGAAACAGATGCATTAGCTAATAAGAACTCACAAGTTATACCGGTTATACCAGAAAGTCAAAATCAAAAAGAATTAGTAGCTGAAAAGATAGTAAACAAAGATAATAATACTGAAGTAAAGTCCGATTTATTAAATTCTAAAGATCTAAAGCTTGAATTAGAATCAGATCAAATAAATATTAAAGAAATACAACCAATTCCTGATGAGTTATTGTCAAAAGAAATTGCGTCAATACCAGAGAAAGAATCTCTTGATTTAACAAGACCTATTCCAAGAGTTAATA
>JAQUDY010000058.1 GCA_028685445.1 Bacilli bacterium | reverse complement strand
CTTATTTCATAATTTTTTTGATGGTGTGATTATTGCCGGTGCTTTTCTCATTAATCTGCCCTTAGGTGTTGCTACCTTAATTGCTGTTATTGCTCATGAGATACCGCAAGAAATTGCTGACTTTGGGGTTTTGATCTATGCTGGTTATTCCAAGAAAAAAGCCCTGTTCATGAATTTTGTCACTGCCCTTAGTGCCTTTCTGGGAGCTTTTGTAGCGATAGTCTTTGCCTCCAGGGTAGAGAGCTTCTCTGAGTTTATCATCCCCTTTACCGCTGGTGGCTTTGTCTATATCGCCACTGCTGACTTGTTGCCAGAGCTAAAAAAAGAGACAGGGATAAAGAAGTCCTTGTTCCAGTTATTTGCTATTTTAATTGGTCTGGCTCTAATGGTCTTTCTAAAAGTATTATTTAGTCATAGTCATTAGAATTATTATATGATTAAAAATGTACCACTAGCTGCCTATTTCCGCCCTAAAAATCTGAAGGAGTTTTTTGGTCAAGATAAAATTATTGGGGCCAATACTTGGCTGTTAACGGCTATCAAGGCAGATAAGATTCCATCTTTAATATTTTGGGGACCCCCAGGTAGTGGCAAAACCACCCTGGCCATGATTATTGCCAAAGAAACCAAAGCTGAGTTCAAAGAACTATCAGCCACTACTAGTGGTATTAAAGATTTAAAGTTAATCGTGGAGAAAGCCAAAGAAGCTAAAAGATTGGGTATTAAAACCATTCTTTTTATTGACGAAATTCATCGTTGGAACAAGGCTCAGCAGGACTCACTTCTACCACAAGTTGAAAATGGGACGATAACTTTAATTGGCGCAACTACTGAGAATCCTAGTTTTTCTGTTAACAGTGCTCTATTATCAAGAGCTAAAGTTGTTGTCTTGGAAACCTTAGAAGAAAAGTATTTAGTTAAAATTTTAGAAAGGACTAGCAAGGAATTGGGTTTTAAATTTAAAAAAGAAATTTTTAATTTCATCGCTCGAGTTTCCTCTGGAGATGCCCGTCGGGCCTTAAACATTTTTGAAAGCTTTGTTGAAACTAGCGGTCAAGGAGGAAGGGAGGGCTTGGAGTTAGTAAAAGAAATAATTTCTAAACCTGGATTAATGTATGATAAAAAAGGTGATGAACATTATAATTTAATTTCTGCTTTACATAAATCAATGCGTGGTGGTGAGGCTGATGCTGCTATCTATTATTGTAACCGCATGATTATGGCCGGAGAAGATCCACTATATTTAGCTCGTCGTTTAATTCGCTTTGCCTCAGAGGATATTGGTTTAGCCAATAACAGTGCTTTGCTTTTAGCGGTCGCCACCTATGATGCTTGTAAAAATATTGGATTACCAGAGTGCGGCGTTAACTTGGCCCATTGTGTTGCCTATTTAGCAAAATCACCCAAAAGTGTTGCTGTTTATTTAGCACAGAAGGAGGTAGTGGCTGAAATTGAAAATTCGGGGTCATTAGCAGTGCCAATTCACTTAAGAAATGCTCCAAGTAAGTTGATGAAAGAAATGGGTTATGGTAAGGATTATAAATATACACCCCTAGAAGATAGCTCTAAACAGACATATTTGCCAGAAAAAATAAAAAATAAAAAATTCTTAAAGAAATAATAGCAATGATTGATTTACAATTACTACAATCTAAATCTGGATTAAAAGAGGTAGAAGATTTAATCAAGGAGTATAAAGTCTTAAGTGTTAATGATAGGTATAAGAAAATTTTTCAAGCTAAGTCGGAAAAAACTACTGTTATTTCCACCGCTGTTTGGCTTCTATCATTAAGGGAAAAAGCTGAGGATAAATTCTCTCAAGCAGCTTCTATGTTTTTTAACGACCTCTCTTTAGAACAAGCCAGTAGCGAGAAAGTATCCGATCATATTGCTAAACGTTTTCAGTCTAATTGGCGGGTAGTTGATTTAACTTGTGGAATTGGTGCTAATGCTTTAGCTCTGGCTAAAAGATGTCAGCGGGTTCTGCTTAATGATAATAATGAAGATGTCTTAAATTTTGCTAAATTAAACGCTCGAACCTGGGGATTAGAAAATAAAGTTGATTTTTCATTACTTAATGCAGAGAAATTAATTGACTTTCTAATAGCAAAAGATTTTTCTTTCATTCCTAAAGAATATGAAAAAGTAGAGGCTATTTTTCTTGATCCAGATCGTAATCGCGGACAAATGACAAAAACTCGGTCAATTCTTAACTCTAGTCCAAATCTTCAAGAGATATTGCCAAAATTATTTAAGATAACTAAAAATGTGGCGGTTAAAATTTCTCCGGCTTTTGATTACCGCGAGATCAAGTTGTTAGATGAAGAGCCAGAAATTGAAATTATATCAGAGAATAATAATTGCAAGGTGGCGATCTTGTGGTTCGGTGATTTTAAAAAAAATAGAAGAAGTGCCGCTTGTTTTAGGAGGGAAGAAACATGTATTTTTGATGGACCAGGTTATCCAATAAATGAGTTAGCGCTATATGCGCCACAAAAATATATCTATGAAGTTGATAAAGCTATTAGCAAGGCGGGTTTAGTTGATGATTTGGCTAAAGCATGTAGTTTAAATAAGATTTCAGTTGCCAGTTCTTTTTTAAGCACAGAGAAGTCACCAGAGGAGATGTTAGAAGAGTTGGATAATAAGTCTATTCTTGTTGCTTTAAACGTCTATGAGCTTGTTAGGGTCTTTAATTGTTCTTTTAAGGAGTTAAAGAAGGAGTTAAATGAGTTAAACGTAGAGAGAGTGGAAATAAAAGCTAAAAAGCACTTTTTAAAGCCGGAAGAAATTTATACTAAACTTAAACTAAAAGAAGGCCCAGACTATACTTTATTATTTCTAGCTTTGAAAGATAATCCCAAGGGGGTGATATTGATGAAAAGATATATTAGTTAATATAAGGCATTGACATAATGAGCTTGTTTGCTAAAATAAGAACACAAAATGTTTTTAAAGCATTTTCGTTTTTTTGAGAAATGAATATTCCCGGGTGGCGCAGCGGTAGCGCAGTTGGCTGTTAACCAATTGGTCGTCGGTTCGAATCCGACCCCGGGAGCAAGCATAAAATAGGCTAATATTAGCCTATTTTTTGTTAAAAAAGGGCGGGATAAATGACGTTTTTAATGAATGTGTGACGCTATAGTGCCGTAAAATCATAGATTTTTTGGCTAATAAATATTTCGATGTATCCGACCCCGAGGAGAAGGCGTCCCTATTTTTGACAAGATAGCTTATTTTCACTAATATATATAGTATAAGTATTTGCGCCCATAGTTCAATGGATAGAACACCAGCCTTCTAAGCTGGTTATGGGGGTTCGATTCCCTCTGGGCGTACGTTTGTATTATGATGCCTGCGAAATAATTTGTAATTATTATTTAAATATTTTTAAAAAATGAAAAAAAAATCTAAATATGAAGATTATTTTCTTCTTTCAGACGAAAAACAGGAAAAAATATTAAAAAAAACAATAAACATCTCTTTAGATTTTTTAAGGGGAGACTTGAGAGATAATAAATTTTTGATTTATAAAAAACCAGAATATCTAAAATCACAACTAGATTCAGGGCTTCCATTACATTTAAAAAAAATTGAAAACACATTTAAAATATTGAAAAAAATAGGAAGATATTCAATCGCACAATCTGATTTAAACTATCTCGCTTTTCCGGATTCAGGCAACTCTTTAATAGCGATGATGGGCGCATTGTATTCAAAGTTTTTGAATCAAAATTTAATAGGCTTTGATAGATCTGCTCCAGTTGCAACTTTTATTGAAATTCAATTGATCGAATGGCTGAGAGAACTTATTGGATATAACACAAAATCTCTAAAGAAAATAAATTGTTTAGCAGATGTTGGTGGTATGTTTACAACAGGCGGACACATGTCCAATCACGTTGGTATTTTAGCTGCTTTAAATAAAAAATTTCCAGAGATAAAAGAGAATGGTTTATCAAATTTAAAGTTTTCTCCAGTTATATTATTGTCGAAAAAAATATCTCATTATTCAATTGATTCGGCAGCGCATCATTTAGGGATAGGCAAGGAAAATATAATTGACATACCTATTACAGGTGATTATACAACTGATTACAACGTTATTGAAAAAATATTAAAAAAATTACCAAAAAATAAAAAACCATTCATGGTTGTTAGTGTTGCTGGAAATACAAGAACAAGCAACATTGACAATCTTTCAAAAATCAATAATTTGTGCAAAAAACATAATTTATGGCATCATATTGATGCTTGTCATGGAGGTTCTTTATTATTTTCAGATAAATTAAAATCTAAATATTTGCAAAATATTGAACAGGCTGATTCTGTAACAATAGACCCACACAAAGGCTTATTTGTTCCATATTCTTCAAGTTATATTTTATTTAAAGAGAGATCTGTGTTAACGATGTTTTCTCGATATCAGGAAGATTGTTTTAATGGTTCAGTCTGGGACCTTGGATTTATAACACCTTTTTATGGATCAAGAGGGTTTGACTCATTGAGTTTGTGGTTATTTATAAAAATAATGGGTAAAAAAAGTATAGGAGAAATAATTGAGTCTCGATTTAAAATAGTAAAATTTGCCGAGAAGATTATGAAAGAAAATCAGGACTTTATCACACTAAATGAAATAGATATTTATAGAATGGCTTTTGTTTTTTGTCCAGATTATATACAAAAATATATTACATTAAATTCTGGAAAAATTAATAAAAACATAGTAAAAAAATTGAAAAGTTTAATTGATAAATATTCCCATATAATAAATCAGCGTTTATACGAATCAGGGAAGCTTTGTTTAGATGAGTATAAATTACATGACGCTGGAAATAAAGTCGGGCTTGGCACTGAAGATAGATACATAGTTTTTGCTATTACTCTCGGAAACCCATTGTTTACTAAAGAAACTATTGAGAAATCATTAAATATTTTATTTCAAGAGGCAGAAAAAATTAAAATAAAAATGTATTATGAGTTTAATAATATTATCTCTTTTAAAACAAATGTTGATGAAAAAAAAGAGTATAAGTCTGGGCCAGCTGGTTGGTAAATATATATGCAACTATTAATACAACCGGAAAAAAAATCAATAGGTCGTTATATAAAATTTTGTATAAAAAACAATTTTTCTTTAGAAGTGGATGTCGATTTGTTAAAGAAAAAACATTATTTTAATGTGGTTAAAGTAGTAGTTGTTCACGGTGGTAATTTTTTCAATAAAGAAGCGGACATTATAAATGAAATCAAATACATCTCTCGCTTTCATCCAAAATTCATAATCTATCACGATGAAGTGCTTGAAAAATTAAGCAAAGAAATGTTAAAAATAATTAACGTTTATTTATTAAAGAGTAATATTAAATTACTCATAGAAAATATAAAATATAATAAGTATAATCAATTTAAAAAATGTTTTTTAAGTATTAAAAAATATATTACTAACGTTGGTCAATGTGTTGATTTTGGGCATGTGTATTTGGGTGGTGGAGATATTAATGATTGGACAAAAAAGGAATATGAGGTTGCTCATATACACAATAATGATGGAATTAGTGATGGTCATCTGTCATTAAGTGAGGGAGTAATCAACTATTGCGAATTAAATATTAATTTGCAATTAGCTTCTTATATTTCCTTGGAGATTAATTGTGACTATAAATCGTATATTAATAATATTATTTTTCTTATTAAAAATAAAATTGAGCCATTTAAGTTTCCAGGAGACTATTTAAATTTAGATTTTTACAGAAAAATAATAAGAAAAAAAATTTTAAATAATATTGGCGTTTATAAAAATAATATAGTTTATGGATTTTTCTATGGGTCGTTTTCTAATAAGAAGTGTCACGATTATAGTGATTTAGATTGTTTTATTTGCGTGAAAAATAATTTTAATGACAAGGAATTAATAAATTTTCATAAACAAAATTGTTTAGAGCTGGGTTTTGTTGTTGATAATGATTACCCGATAGAAATATTCCATTATCAAGATGTCAAAAAAACACTAACAATAAAAGATGGGGAAGAGTTAAGTTTAGACCAAGAAGAAATTATAAAATCTCATCTAATGAAAAGCGAATTTATTATTGGGGATAAAAAAGAATATTTAAAGATGAAAAATTTTTTTTATGAAAATTATAAGAAAACAGTTAAAAGAAATTTTAAATAACTCAACAACAGATTATGTATCAAATTTGAGAAGAAAAATTCTTTTAGATTATCTTGAATACAATGATGGAAGTGATAATTTGCAGGTATTATTAAATATAATAGATATTGCGGACATTAAACAATTATCAAGATTGTCATTTTTTTTGAGATCAAAAGAAAGAATGTTTCGATTGGCTCTACCCAATTTAAATGAAAAATCATTAAAAAAAATATTTTTAGAAATTAATGATGTTAATTTTAAATTAAATAAGAAAAATATTTATATATGGAGCAATTCAAAACTTATAAACAAGTGGATAAAAAAAAATAAATTTATTTTTTGTGATTTTTATAATAAACTACCAGAGATTTTAAGTTCTAATAATTATTTAT
>JAQUDY010000057.1 GCA_028685445.1 Bacilli bacterium | reverse complement strand
ATCTTTTAATATGTTAGAAATTTCATTGTTATAACATTTATCCATTAAAAAATCCTCCTTATAAATTATATGTTTATAATGAGGATAATATTTTAAATCTATTCAAAATTATCTTTCTAATCTTAGTTTATCGGCTAAGGTTGCTATAAATTCTGAGTTAGTTGGTTTAGCTCTATCATAATCAACGGAGTGTCCAAATATTTCTTCCATTAAATCATAATCTCCTCTTGACCAGCTAACTTCAATAGCATGTCTGATAGCTCTTTCTACTCTACTTGTTGTAGTATCATATTTCTCCGCTATTTCAGGATATAATTCCTTAGTAATAGCACCTATCATTGAAGGATTATTATACATTAAATCTATTCCATAACGAATATATAAATAACCTTTTATATGTGATGGTATTCCTAGAGAGTGTAATAAAGTAGTTATAGCTTGTTTCAAATCTTTATCACTAACGACAAGCTCATTACTTGTGCTTGCCATCACATTAATTATATGATTTTCTAAAGCTTCAAACCTAAAAGGTTTAAGCATGTAATAATTTACACCAACTTCAGTACATTTTTTAATAATATCTAGCGAGTTCATTCCTGTAATTATTATACTTTTTTTGTTAATATTACGTTTTTTTAACTCTTCTAAAACAGTAAGACCATCCATTTGAGGTATGATTAAGTCAGATAATATTAAATCATAATCATCTTTTAGTGATGTTAATTTATTTAATGCCTCTTCACCATTAAATGCCTTTCCAACAATATTTATACTAACGTGACTGCTAAAATACTCTTCTACTGCTTTAACAACATCTTGGTTGTCATCAACCATAAAAACGCGTATTTTTTTCATTCTTTTCCCTTCTAATAACTGCACGTTAAATATATTATAATATAAAAAGTGTCAATATACCAGAAATTAAATTGTCAATTTACACCGAATATTAACTTAATTTGTCGATTAATGGCTTTTCGATTAATAATTAAAAATTTATTTGATTATTAATTGTTTTCTCAACAACATTTTTTACCGCTTCTTCACCAAAAGGTTTTTTTAATATATCAATTATCGGATATTGAAAAGCATTTAAATCTATTTCTTTATTATCATTTCCCGTAATAATAGAAACTGGAATTCTCTTAAATAAGTCTTTTTCTTTCATGAAATCTAAAACTTTAAATCCATCTACATTTGGCATGTTTAAATCAAGAAGTATTGCTTCTATGTTATAAATTGAATCTTGTCCTATAATATTTATAGCCTCAGCTCCATCATTTGCAGTTAAAACATGATAATCTGAAACAAAAATTTTTTTAACAAAATTTTTTATTATATCTGAATCATCAACAACTAATATTGATTTAATATTAGAATTAACTGTCTCACATAAGTTATTGGTTTGATTAATAGAGCTCTTCTCTTCTGTATCGCTTATTAAATATTTTTTCACAAGATTTTTTATTCTGTTAGCTTCTTGAATTAAATTGTTATAATTTTCATTTACAAAAGCAATATTTTTCTCTTTACTTTGTAATTCATGTGAATATGTAAGCTCTGCTAACCTTACAAAACCAAAATATTTTGCATCAGTTTTAAGTGAATGAGTTAATATTGCATAATTATGCATATCTCCCATTTCTTTAAAATGAGAAATTTTATAGAGTTTATTATCTATTTCACTCATAAAATCGCCTAATGATTCATTATACATTTCCATGTCACCAAATAATTCTAGACTTTTTTCTAAGTCTACACCATTTTGAATTAATAAATTTTTATCTTTCATTTTTCTTTCTCCTTACTTTTATTTATTACTATGTAAATACTTGATTAATACCCGATTTAATTCGTTTTTATCAATCGGCTTAGCTAAATAATCATCAAAACCTTCTGAAATATATTTTTCTTTCATTCCTTCTATAGCGTTTGCTGTTAATGCTATAGTTGGAATTGAAAATCCAGCTATTTTTCTTAAGTTTTTAAGCGTGATTGTTCCACTCATTTTTGGCATCATATCATCTAACAATATCAAGTCATAATATTCTCCAGCTTTTATTTTATCTATTAAAGCAAAACCATTAGCAATAGTTTCAACTTGGAGTCCGTAAGAAGTTAATAACCTTTTTGCTACTTTTAAGTTTAAGTTATTATCATCTACTACTAGTACTTTCTTATTTGAAAAGTCTAGTAATTTAATTATTTGAGTATTATCATTTTCAAGTTCTTGAGTTTTAGGATTATTAACAATATTTTGATCAATTACTACGGTGAATTTAGAGCCTTGCTCAAATACACTTTGCACAAAAATCTTTCCATTCATTAATTCCACTAATTTTTGAGTAATTGCAAGACCCAAACCTGTACCTTCAATTGAGGTAGTCCCACCTTCTTCTAATCTTTCGAATTTTTTAAATAATTTATTAATGTCTTCAGGTTTAATTCCTACTCCAGAATCCTCTACTGAAATTATTAAGCGGCAAACATTCTCTTTTAAAACTATATTTATTTTAAAATCTATATATCCTTCTTTTGTATATTTAACAGAGTTTGTTAAAAGGTTTAATATAATTTGTTTTAAACGGGCAGAATCTCCATATAAATATTCTGGAAGTGAAGCGTCAAATGAAGTTTTAAAATCTAACGGTTTTTCGCCCATTCGTGCTTTAGTTAATGCGATTAACTCCGAAAGTAATTTTTTAGTGCTATATTCACTATTTATAATTTCTAATTTGTTCGCCTCAATTTTTGAAATATCTAATATTCCATTAACTATTCCTAAAAGAGTTTCCGAAGCCATAATTATGTCTTTTATTTCTTCTTTAGAGTCATCAGAAGTTTCTTTATTAAGTAAAACTTGTGAGAAACCTACTATAGCATTAAGAGGCGTTCTTATTTCATGACTCATACTAGATAAAAATTCTGATTTAGAATTATTAGCTTTTACTGCAAGTTCTTTAGCTAAGTTTAATTCATTAATTAATTTTATATCAGGGTTTTCTATTGTAAAAAACATAATGTATACAATAAAACAGCACATTGAAGTTACAATTAATAACTCTGGATAAATATTTTGAAGTAATGCTGCAGTTATAATACAAACTATTAGAGCGAAAATAGGTAAATATTTTTTGTCTCTAATATTCCTAAAATTAATTAATAAGCTAACTATCCAAAGACAAGTACATATTCCTACAATAATATAAGTAAAATCAGCACCAGGACCTTCAGTATATATAATTCCATTATTACTAACATTATATAATGGAATAACAAAAATAATTATAGATATTATTACAAATAATATTGAAATCAGTACGAGCATCTTTTTAACAGCTTTTTTTTGAATATCTATTGAATCATCTTTATTCATCATTGAAACAAAAATAACATAGACTGTAAAAACTAAACATTTACAAATCAAATATAATAAATAGACTTTACAAAGAGGATTTAAAAAAATATTATTAATATCAATATATGCTAAGTAAGTACTTGAAATATCTAAGATTAAGCCAATTAAATTAATAAATATCAAAGAAATAAAAAAGGAATTTTCAATAGATTTTAATCTTTGTTTACTAAAAACTACAATAGTTAATAAAAGCATGTATACTAACGATAAAGTCTGAAAATATATACTTGCAATCATATCAATCGCCTACTTTAAATAAGTATATCAAATAAAAAAGAATAATTAAAGTTTTTTATAATTAGTATAATGTAAAATATTTTAGGGGAAGGCACACAAAAAGAAGAACTCTGTTATGCTTGGTGCTACTTTTCCATTATTATCTGGATTGGTGCTTATTAGTTTATATTTAAGAGCATTTTCTGAAAATGTATCTGATGATACAACTAATGATATTTTATATCCCATCTCTATATTAGTAGTATTATTTCCTGTTAGAGTAAATGTTTTTATTGCTAGAGGATTATCGCTGGGTAATATATTGCCTATATTTATATTTGCTCCACCATTATAAGTGATTTTCATTGAACCACCAGTTACGGTTATTGTTGTAGAATCCTCTCCAGTTATATTTGCTGTAAAATACGCAAAGGAAAACCTATAGTAACAATTAAAATAAATAATATAATCATAATACCTAGTGTTATTTCTTTATTTTTTTTCATCAATCATTTCTCCTTTAGTATCTATTTATAGAATGACAATTATTCTATTAAGTTTCAACTATTATGTTAAGTTTTAATTGAAGCAAATAACTACATTTGATGCAACTTCTATATAATGTTTTATTATATTTTATATTTTTCACGAATTGATTTAAATAAACTATTATTTTATTTTTGTAAAGTATTGCCAGTTTTTATATATTAGACTTGTAGATAAAGAAAAAATAAAAACAATGTTTTAAAAGACATTGTTTTATTTTTTCTTTTTAGTTAATATTAGAGCACCTTTATCGTGATTTTCTTGCCATAAATTTATGACTTTTTCTCTTAATTCTTGATTCTTTTCAATTATTTTATCATCTGGATTTACTTCAAATTTTTCTCCTACGTTAATATATACTTCTCCTTTTTTATAATTGTTGTTAATAGCAACAGGTATAATGGGAGTAGAAGTCATTTGAGCTAGCATAACTGATCCGTTTTTAAACTTTTGAACAGTTCCATCACTTCCGTAGCGAATTTGTCTAGAAGCTTCTGGAAATAATGCTACATTTCTGTTGCGATATAAATATTCTAAAGCTTTAGGAATAGCAAGAGCTCTTCCTTCTGATGTTCTTCTATCTACAACAAAAGCGCCTCGAGCAGTATATAATTTTCCTACACATAGATTTTTTATATTCATTAAACTTTCTGCAATCATATAATGAAAAACAGAGTCTGGAAAAGGAGTATTTAATAAGATTTGATCAAAAGAGCCCAAATGGTTTGATATTAAAATAAAAGGTTCTTCTGGTGTTTCTTTTAACTTGCTTGAGACATTAGGTTCATATCTTTTTTTAAAGTTAGGAACTAAAAAGTTTACAGCTTGAAGAAACTTTTTTTCTCCTTGAACTAACTTTTCTTCATCAAAATCAAGTGATAATATATATTCTTTTATTTCTTTAAAATATTCTATTTTTTCATCAACACTCATTAAATCTAATTTGTTTGCTGATTTTATGTTTTTATCAAATTTTTTCATTTTTTCAGCACCAACTTAAGTTTATAATCATCATTAAAATAGTTTTTCATTGTTTCTTTTTTTAAAAACTTTCCGTTTAAATTAATTGGTAGTTGAGAAAATACGATTACTTCAGAAGGGATTTCATAACTTTTTAAGTGTAAGGCGAATTCCTTTTCTAAAACTTCTTTTAGTAATTCTATGTCATGATTATCTCCTGCATACTCTATACACAATATAACTCTATCTTTTCCTTGAGACTTTTCATGCCCATTAGTATTAAATATAATTGAGTTTTCAATATTATATTTTTCTAATACATTTTTTATTTCGCTTGGATTAACTAAATTACCACTATCTAGGTTTAGAACATCATCATTACGCTCAACAAATCTATACCAACCATTTTCATCATATGTAACAATATCACTTGTTTTATACCAAGTAACACCTTCATCATCTACAGATAATACTGGTGAATTAGGTTCATTTAATACTGCGCGCATTAATGATGGTGCTGCAATGTATAATTCTCCAGCTTTGTTTGGCTTATTAATAACTTCTTCTGTTTCTAAATCTTTTATCTTAAAATAACAATCAGGCAGTGGAATTCCAAGTGTTCCAGGGATTTGTTTATGTTTTAAGTTAATACAAATTCCCCCATTAGTTTGAGTAGAACCATATCCTTCTCTTACTCCTCTTCCTGGAGGCAATTTCTTGTTCCAATATGTTGATGTTGAATTGCTTAATTTTCCGCCACCACTAATAAATAGTTCTGTATTTTCATATGAAATATCATCAAACATACCTGAATCTTTCATTTTACTCATAATTAAAGGAACATATATATGTATTTCAGCTTGCTCTTTTTTTTGCGTTTCGGCCAGAGCTTTTAAATCTTTAGGATTAGGTATAATTAACTGAGTAACACCAGAGTTTACTAAAGTATTTCTGCCTGTTTCAGAACCAAAACAATGAAATGGTCCAGGAACTATTATTAATTTTTGTCCCGGTTCTATACAATCACAAATATACTGACCAGACTTTAACAGACTATTACAGCTGTTATTAGTATGAATAGCACCGCTAGGTTTATTCCCGCTTGTTCCAGAAGAATAATATATAACATAATCATCTTCTCCTTTTACATCTGTCATATAAGAACCTTGATAATTTTTTGCTTTTGCTCGTTCATCGTGAAATGATGCGAATTTTGAAGAAGTAGTATCTAAACTTTTAGGGCCTAAACCGCTTTTTTTATATTTAGAGTCAATAATAGGGTTTATTAAACTCAAAATTCCTTTTTTCTTTAACGAGTCTATTGGAGAATAATATAAAATTCTTTCAATAGATTCATCAATATCTTTATTGTTAGTTATAATTTCATCCAAGTCTGGAACACAACTATCTAAACAAACGATAGCTTTAGGGTTAATCTC
>JAQUDY010000056.1 GCA_028685445.1 Bacilli bacterium | reverse complement strand
CATTCATAAAAAAACCTCCTGCCGTTTTCATTCGTATATATTGTATCACATACGATTTAAAACGGCAAGAGATTTTATGTATTTTTTAATATTTTGTTGTTATTATTGTTGCGGGCTGCAGTCATTGTAAAAAGACCCTATCTGCAGAAAGTAGGAATGTTGATTTAAAGCCATTTGTAGGCACTGTTTTTGACTTGAACCGTTGGTATTTCAGTTTGCAGTTAAAAAATCATGAGATGCAAATAAGTACATTAACTCACCAAAAGGCTTAGTACGTAGCATTTAAGCTATGTTTATTGTATACCTATTTCTTAATCAAATACATCAAAATTCATTGAATATCGTTACGCTTTGCAGTCAATTTGCAGTCATTAGGGTTGAAAATGTGTACTTAAATTTATAAATATATTGCTATAGGCAAAATACCAAGTGTAGGGCCACTTATACTTCTTCTTGCCTCAGGAATATTGAGTTTTTTACCTAAATCTTCATTAATACTTTTATATATTGTATTAACCGTTTCTTCATCAAATATTCCGAATAAAGTATCACGATTTAAATTTATTGTATTTGTAGCATGTATTTTTTCATAAACTATTCCTAAAACTTTAAACTTTCCGTGTGCAAGTTCTATTCCGGTATCTCCAATTAAATATTTTTGGTCTAGCAACAACAAAATTTCTTTTTCATCAGCTATCTTACATATCATATTTAAAGAATTAGTAAATACGTCCTTATTTTTCATCATATCTTCAACCATATTTAATTGTTTTACTACCTTTTGACTTTGTCCAGATTTATCAAATTTTGAATATGCTTCAATTCCCAATCTGATTTTAGCAAAGGTATTACCTAATTCATTGCCAAATATATTACCTTCAATTAAAACAATGTCTCCTTCATTTGAGTTTATAATGTCTGTTTCATTACAAATATTTTTAATTCTATTGCTTTGATTAAATTCTTTTAAAATCATATGGAACAAAGAAGTATCTGTGTGTATTCTCTCATATTGTTCACTTTGCTTATCAGTATACGAATTAGATTTTTGTATATTCGTACCTAACTCTACTTTATATAAATCCCCACTAGCTTTTATTCCTTTTTGGTTTTCTAATTGGTTAGTAATATCCTTTGTTACAGAATACATGCTAGTTATACCATTATTTAATATTGCTAAAGTGTCTTTTATTCTCATAGTATCTAAATATATTGGAAATATAAGTTTAGTTTGCACTTCTATTTTTGTTTTTTTGAATAAACACATAAATTTTCCTCCTATTCTATACAATTTATTTTTTCCAAATCTTATCTAATTTTTCTTTTATCTTACTTTCATATATTTCGATTAATTTTTTATTTTGCTCTATAATTTTTTGATATTTTCCTATTTCTGATACTATTTCATTTTGTATTTCTATTGTTGGTAGTGGTATTTGAACTTGTTTCAAATTTTTAACTGATACAAATTGGAAAGACGTTGTTCCAGATAATCTATTTAATTCTTCTTTAAAATTATCTGATATATAAAATAAATATTTGGGATTAACTTTTTCTTTGTATTCATTTTTAACTACTAAGCCATTAAACTGTTGATTAGTCGTTAATTCAATATCTGTTATTGCATATTCACCTACTGAAGCAGTACAACATAATAATATAGTGTTTTTAGGAAGAAGTTTTACGCTAGTTTCATTTAATGCTTTTTCAGTAATGAATTGTCTAGTTTCTTTAATAACCCTGCCCTGTATTCGAATATCTTCAATAGTAAACCACGGGATATTGCCATTATCCCAATAAAGATTATTTGACTTAAGTGGTGTTGAGCCATTATATATATCAACTATATCTTCGATTTTAACTATATCATAGTCACTATTAATTGTAACATCATTTTTTCTATATCTATCTCCAGCTAATATATAATCTGTGTTCTGTAACTCTTCTTTTTTTACTAGGTTGATTATTTTTTCTTCTTCAACGGATAATATAAACTCTTTATTATTTACAATTGCCTCTTTATGTCTTGATATTATTTCTACTACTTTTGGTAAATCATTTAATTTAACTTCAGCTCTATTAGCTCCTAAACTATAACCATCGTTTTCTACTTTTATAAATAATATACTATCTGTTTGTTTTGCTAATGTTTTATATAATAATAATATACTTGTTTTAACTCCAGAATAAGGTTGAAACACTCCAGATGGTAATGATATAACTGCATATAGTGAGTTTGAATCTATAAGTTGTTTTCTTAAATCTTTATATGCATTAGAAGTTTGAAATACTATGCCTTCAGGTACAATTATGCCAGCTCTTCCATCTCTTTTTAAATGTTCCATAATATAATCGACAAATAACACCTCAGACCTATTAGCTTTCACACTAAATCTTTTATGTGGTGTTATTCCGCCTTTTGGTGTCATAAATGGTGGATTAGCTAAGATTACATCATATTTATCATCCCATCTATCATCAGAAGTTAATGTATCATATTCATGTATTTTTGGATTATTACATCCATGTAAAAACATATTCATTTCTGCTATTTTAACCATAGAAGGTTCTATATCATATCCTGTTATATTATCTAATATTTTAATTCTTTCATTATAGTCTAACTGTAATTGTTCTTTATCGTTTTTATTTTGTTCCAATATGTGTTTATATGCTGATATTAAGAAGCCAGCCGTACCACATGCAGGATCTAATATTTTACTATCTTTATTTGGATTTACTACTTTAACAATAAAATCTATAATATGTCTTGGTGTTCTAAATTGACCTAGTCCACCTTGAGCACTTAATACACTTAGTAGGTACTCATATGCATCTCCTAATTTTTCACTATCTTCATAAGAGAAATATTCTATTTCTTTTAAAAATAGTGTTAACGTTTCAGGATCTTTATATGGTATTGTTGCATTTTTAAATATATCTTTAAATGTTTGTGGTAAGTCTTTATGTGAATACATTTTTTCTAGTGCTTCCGAATATAGATTGAATCTTGTTTGAGATCCCACCTCTTTGCTCATTATATTTTTAAAACTATATTTTTCATAGTCTCCTGAAAAATATGTAGGATTACCTCCCAACATTATTGTTTGGTGATCTATATCATCCATAAATTTATATAATAATGCTAAAGTTATTTGTTCTACTTGTATATTAGGCACAGGTATTTTACCAACTAATATATCTCTCGCATTGTCTATCCTTTTTCTTGTTTCTATATCTAACATCTTATCCCCCTTGTTTTTTCAATAATTCAATATATCTTTATAATTTTTTGGAAATCCCATAGCTTTAAGTAATTGTTTTGAATCACTTTTATCTATTTTACTAATAATTATATCTGTTTCAATTGTAAGCTCTCTGAAAAAAATTTCAAATTCTTCTTTTGATAATAATTTTTTTAATATGATAACTATAGAAAATAAATCATTATTGCCTTGTACAAAATTTCCACTGGCATTTTTCATTAAATTCAATTTTTTATGAATATCATCATCATGTATTTTTGATTTTAATCTTATATTGTATAATCTTTCGGCATGTGCACACAAGTTCCTTACTATTGTTAACGATTTCATATATGTTATTATGACATAAGGGTTAAGATTATAATTTTTACTAATCGCACATTGTTGTTTGTTTTTCATTAATTGATAGAATTTTGATAATTTCCCAAAAGTGATTATAATACTTAGAACCCATAAAGGTATATATTTATGATTATTCGAATAATGAACCAGCATGTCCTTACCATTTAATTTTTGATTTTCTATATCTAAATTTATATCATTTATCAATTTATCAATTGCTTCTATTTTATATTTATCAACATTATTAAAATTTTCTTGTTTTAAATAATCAGTATGTCCATAGTGTGATGAAAACTCATAAACTATTCTTGTTTTCAGATAATTTTCTATATTCAAAACATATTTCATAAATATATTTCTTAAATTTCTATCATATAAGTATAGTACATATATTTCGTTGAAATCAGTATTTTCAATGAATTTCTCATTTAAATCATTATCTTTTTCTATAAATAATTCCTTATACCCATTTATAAGATTATAGTAATTTTCAACTTCTAATATTTTTGAAACTTCTGTTTCATTGTCTATTATTAAACCTCTACTTTTTAATATATTTATCTGTTCTTTAACTGTCTTAAATTCTTTCATTTAAAGTACTCCTATCTAATTTTGGGTATAAAAAGACCTTGGGCCCGAAGGTTACCAAGGTACGATCTACTATAAATATTATAATATATATATTTGACAATGTCAACACTTTATATATTATTTTTAATATTTACACTATTATTTTATGATATTTTAATAAAATAATACCTATTTTCCTTCTTTTTAGCATCTTTATAATTATTAATTATTATTTTAGAATTTGTAATATTAAAGGCAATAATTGTATTGCAACATCTACACCTTTATCAAAAAGCCATATTGCAATAGGTTTGATTTTTTCCCATTTTTTACACTTATCTTCTTTTTGTTTTGCTATTTTTTCTAGCTCTTTAACTTTATTTATTATTTCATCCTTTTCATTTCTACCAATATGAGTATCTTTATTAATACTTTCAATAATGCTTTCAAATTCTAATTCTATATTAATTGTATTTGTATTATTATTTATATTGTTAATATTTATGTGAGGATAACTATTAATATTTGATTCTTGATTTATAGGTTCTTCCACATTTTTACCTTTAGCTAATATTAACTCCAATTTTCCTAATAATACTTTAACATTACTGACTTCATTTTGTTCTGATGAATCTGATAAATAAGGGTCATAAGTAAAACCTCTTCTTATGTTAGGATATTCCATTTCATATTTAGCTACTATATCATAAAAATCTCTTTCTGTAGCATTTCCTGAAGATATCAATTTTTTACAATATTCAATATCTTTATTTACAATCTTTATGTATTCTTCTGTCATATTTAAACATCCCCCCTATGCTACAAATTTGTCACAATTTATATCATTCTCTAATACATAATCTACAATATACTTTATTACAGTTCTATTCTTTAATTTAATGTTCACAATACTTTTTAATGGCTCTTTTAAAGGAGAATTAATTAAATCATTAAACCTTCCCTCTTTCATATATTCTCTCATATTTCTGTCGGTTATATATGCTTCAAATATCATTTTAATATCACCTATTTTATCTGCGTATTCTGATAATTCATCCTTATTTAATAATTTAAAATTATCAAACTCATTTTCTAATAATTCTTTTTTAGTTTTAAACCCTGGTATATATCCAAGTATTTTTTCAACTATTTCTCGAACAGTTAATCTTCTATCTAATCCTAATTTAGTGCTCAAATTTTGTGGATTATAATATTCATTTGGTTTATCAAATATATTTTCTTTAATATACCAAGTTAAATTTTCAACATCTTCACTATCAATATATAATTTAGCTTGTTCATCATTTTTAATCATTGTTTCAAAATCTGTGTAATATTCTTTATCTATCTTCATTATATATGGAGGTGTTTCTTCCATAGCACATAATTCATCTTTTCCAGTATATTTTATATGCAATTCTTTTATAATTTCATTATCTATATCTGAACTTAATATATCTTTTCTTTGAGTTATTTTAGGTAATTTTAAAACTTCATCATACTTATAATCTTTTTCAAAGAACTCACATACAGCAAAATAATCAAACAATTTAAATGTCTTTTTAGGTTTCTTTATATCTTCATACTTAAAGTCATATATTCTAGTTCCTCTTCCTTTTATTTGTATAAATTCAGAAGGAGAATATATTGGTCTAAACAATCCTACATTTAGTATATCTCTACAGTCATATCCAGTAGTCATCATTCCAACAGTTACAGCTATTCTCGTTTTACTTGATTCATAGTCTTCTATAAATTTAGTTTTACCATTCAAATTATTATTTGCAAAACTTATTGTCATATCTTGTGCTAACGGTATATTGGAAGTTATCTGCACTGCAAAATCAGAATTATATTTATTTGGATACATAGCCTCTGATATTTGATTTAATATTTCTGTAACTTTTACTGCATGTTTTCTATTTACACAAAATATTATACTTTTACCTATCTCATTAGTTATTGGATCTCTTAAAGCATTTTTCATAAAAGTTTCACATAGCACTCTATTAGTTTCATCAGAGAAAAACTTTCTTTCAAAACTTTTAGCATTAAATATTTGTTCTTCTTTTCCATAATCTAAACTATTTACTTCTTGTACTATTTCAGATTCATCTCCATCAACTTTTACTATTAATCCTTCTTTAGACAATAGTTCTGTTGTTATATCTGTTCTTGCATCAACAATTATGGGATTTACCAATATTTTATCTTCTACTCCATCTTTTAAAGTATAACTAAATGTTGGGTTACCACTATCACAACCAAAAGTATGATATGTATCTAACAGTTTTCTTCTTTCTATTTCTCTTATATCATTTTCATCTACCTTTAGGTTTTTCAAATAGTTTTTAGGTGTTGCAGTAAGTCCTAATTTATATCCTATAAAATACTCAAATACCGCTCTTGAATTGCCAGAAAGTGAT
>JAQUDY010000055.1 GCA_028685445.1 Bacilli bacterium | reverse complement strand
GTCCTTTTAGAGACGTTCTAAGTGACGAGGATGCTGGTATGACTTTATAAACGGTATCTAATCTATCAGGTAATGTTATACCGTCATTGCAAGTAGCAATTCCTATTAAATCTAAATTTATAAAGTCATTTTCTATTTCTTTTGTAATTAATGCCTGATTCATCAATAGATCTGAAGTAGCTTTTCCTCTTTCATCTTCTCCTCTAACTGTTATCAAAACAGATAACAATAAAATAAGTACAATAGATACTAAAGTTACACTAATAATTATTTCAACAATTGTCATTCCTTTATTATTAGCTTTCATTTTAAAACCTCTTTTTGTTTAAACTCTAAAGTTTCAATTTGAACTCTTTGGGTCAAAAATAACATAAACATAATATTTATATAAAACGAACCTCCATAACTTAAAAATGGAACTGGTACACCTGTTAAAGGAATGAAAGCTAATACTCCTAAAAAGTTTATAAGTAAATGAAGTAATATAAAAGAAAAAGTACCATAAGCAATAATAGATCCTTTTAAATTAGATGCATTCTTAGCAATTTTTAAAATTCTATATAATAACACTAAAAATAACAGTATAATTAAAATACCAATTATTGCACCCCACTCTTCAATTATTACCGGAAAAATAAAATCTGTATACGCTTCTGGTAAATACAAATATTTTTGGGTTGAATTTCCTAATCCAGCTCCAATTAATCCGCCATTACTAATTGCTATAAAGCCATTACAAACCTGATAACCAGTTTTTTCAGTATATCTAGTACAAGGTTCTTTATAAGTTAATCTACTTGATTGTTCTTCTGTTAAAAGTTTTCCTCCATATATTATAAATAATGAACAAGCAATAACTGTAAATATACCAATTTTCTTAAAATTATTAACATTTTTATCTTTAGAAGGAAGAGCTAAAAATATTAAAAAAGCAATACCACCTATTATCGCGGCTGTACCTAGGTCTGGTTGAATTAAAGTAAGACCAAAAATTATCAAAACAAATAAGAACGGAACACTTAATTTATTTAATGTATATTTTCCCTTTCGATGTATTTTATCTAAACTAACAGCTAAATAAACTATGATAATCGACTTGGCAAATTCACTAGGTTGAAAAGAGAAAAAACCTAAATCGTACCAGCTTCTAACATTATTGGTAAATGTTCCATATGGAAATAAACCAGCAAGAGCTGCTATTATAGCTATTATCCCTAACGGACCCCAAATTTTATATTTATGGGTAGGATAAACCAAAACTAACATGCCAAATATCCAAGTAGCAATTATTATATATAAATGTTTTTGGAAATAAAAATGTTCAGATAAACCATTATATAAAACAGCCGTAATACTTGATGCACTAAAAATCATGATTAAACCAAAAATAGTAAAAGCAATCATAAGAAATAATAATAATTTATCAGTTTTTTTAAAAATAGCTTTCATCTTTTACTCCTATCATAATCATAGCATAAATAATTTCTAAATTGAATAATTCTATTTTTATTTACATAATTTTATTGTAATATATACACTACTTGGTTATAATAATATGATAGGAGGTGATTAAAGTGAATTTATTTAGTAAAGATAAAGAATTAATATTAAAAATCACCAATGCTATCTTGTTAATTTGGTTTTTATCAGCTATAATCTTCACAAGTAATAACATAGTTAATATGATTATTAAAGAACCAGTTTTAACTTTTGAACAATATAAATCTAAGTATTGTTCTAAACGACTTTTAGATGAAGATCAAGACTATTGTCAAAGTGAATATAATCATAATGTATTAAATAAAGAAGATGATATTTTCCGTCAAAAAAAATATCTATTTACTTCAATAATTGCAACAGCAGTTCCTGGCTTAGGAATGTTCTTTATCAATCGCGATAATAAAAAAGCACTAAAATAATTTAGTACTTTTTATTTGTTTTTTTATTAGCAGTGAAATTAGCAATTCTTCTTTTTAATTTATTGCTTCTTTTATTTTTCAAAAAATAATAAGCTATCGCTACTAAAAGAAATACAACAATAATACATATAATAAGTAAAAACCAATGTTTAGAATTCATAAATCCTCCTACTTAATAAGCGAGTTTGCAATTAAATTAAATGTTTTATAATCATAAAGTTTTTGAGTATGAATAGTTAATATTTCTCCTTTAACAGTTAGGTTATCTATGTTTTCATTATGAAACCTATTACTTATTGTATAGTCAATATTACACTGTAATATATTTTTTATATCGTATAAAATAAAATATTCTCTATTAAAATGGATACTATAGTTCATAATTACATCTACATTTTTATTATCTTTCCATAACATATCTAAATTATTCTTAGAGTTTTTTAAATCTAAAGAATCGTTTGTAACAAGATATAAAATCTTATTCATTCTTTTTAGCAAAAATTCATTAAATTTATTATAAACATGGTTGGTATCAAATAAAATTACATCAAATAATAAATTTCCTTCTGCAATAATTGACTCAATTGCTAAGAAATCAATTTGATCTGCTTCTTTTATACATTTTGGAGATGCTATAAAAGAAATGTATTCATTATATTTAATAACATATTCCATTAAATCAGGAATTTTTTTCTTTTTAAATTCTTCTGAATAATTAAAAATTGTTTTCTTAGGAGTTTTATTTAAAGAAATGGCCACACCACCATTATATAAATCGGTATCTACAATTAATACTTTCTTTTTTAAATTTGATAAAGTACCAGCTAAGTTTAAAATAAAAGTTGTTTTACCTACTCCACCTTTTCCAGAAAATACACTTGCTACTCTACTCATCTCGAACCTCAGTGAAGGTAAATTTTGTTCCGCTTTTGTATCCTTCTAAATGAATAGTAGATCGGTAGCTATTTATTCCTAATAATTTTCCAAAAAAACTAGTATAAGAATGAGTATTATAAATAGTTAATTTATCATTATCATAGTTAACTATTAGGTAATCAGTTGATATTTTTCTTTTTTCATAATTTTCTTTAAAATACTTATTATAATCATTTATATTATAAGTTAGTGAATTTTTTATCAATGTCTTAGTAGTGTGTTCCAATCTAAAATCTTGAATAAAAATCATAAGAAAGTCAAAAACAAATGACACAAAAAACATTACTAGAGGTATTAAAATCAAAAAAAATCTTTGGTTAATTTGATGTTTTTTCACATTAATTATTTCCCTTCTCTATTCTTAAAAAGTATATCATATATTTAAACAAAAAAAAAGATTGAAAATTTTATCTTTAAGCTCTACTTGAGTATTTTCCATCTTTAGTATTTATAATGATTTTTTCTCCTTGGTTAATAAATAAAGGAACTTTTATTACAATACCCGTTTCAATCTTGGCGTCTTTCATTGCATTATTTGTTGTATTTCCTTTTGTAGCATCTGTTGTTTCAATAACTTCATATTCTACTTTTTCTGGTAAATTTATTCCAATAATTTCAGACTCATGCATTTGAACTTCTATTTCTAAATTTTCTTTTAAATATTTAATTTCTTCTTTTAATATTTCTTCAGAAAGCTCTAATTGAGAATAATCAGATGTGTTCATAAAGACATAAGAGTTTCCTTGTTTATATAAATATTGCATATTTAATCTCTCAACATGTGCTCTTTCTAATTTTATATTAGTATTAAATGTTTCTTCAATAATAGCACCTGTTTTTAAATTTTTAAATTTAATTCTACAGAATGCTGGACCTTTACCAGGTTTTACATGTTGAAATTCTTGAATCAAACATAAATTACCATCAATAATAACAGTCATACCATTTTTAATATCATTAATATTTATATTCATGTTTTATGCTCCTTATTTTTTTTCTCTAAATATTTGGGTTTTATTACAAGTTTTACAGAATTTTTTAATTTCCAAACGATCTGGAGTATTAGCTTTATTTTTTTCTGTTGGTCTGATAACTTCAGAACAAACTGTACATCTTAATTCTACATAGTTTCTATTTTCATTTTTAGCCATAGTTATTCCTCCTTCTTTGACTTAAGTATTATAACATAGGAAATAGCCTTATATCAAGAGTATTTCCAGACATATATTATTTTTTCAGGCAGTGTATACTCATCACATATTTTACATGCTTGGTTATTTTCATTACGAATATCTTTACAGCATTTATCTTCATATGGAAAATCTTTCATTTTGAAATATGAAATCATTCCAAAAACCATAATTAATATAATAATAATACTTGGAATAGTTTTACTACTCATTTATATTTACACCTCTTAATTATTATCTCATTTTTATTGCAAAGAGTAAAGATTTAACTTTTATTCATTAAATGAAAACAAATTAGAAATTTCTCTTGAAACTCTTGAATTAATGGGATAACGATAATTGTTTTTCTTGTTATTATAACTTATATTTGGACTAACAATTGCGATAGATATTTCTGGTTTTTGAAAAGGGGCATACATTACATATGATGTTGTTTTAGTTTGCATGTCAACTACTCCATCTAGATTTGTATCTAAATAAGAATCAGCTGTGCCAGTTTTTCCAGCTGATGAAAATTTATGATTTGTATAGCTGTATGCTGTACCAGTTGCATTTACTTCTCTAAACCCTTCTTTAATTCTTTCTAGATATTTAGTTTCTATTGGAGCTTTATTTAAAATTTTATTAGTCTTTTCAAATAAGATACTTCCATCATGGTCTATTACGTATTTTAATAATGATAATTCTCTTCTATAACCTGTAGCTATTGTATTAATGTATTGAACTAGCGAAATGGACGTATATGTATCAAAGTGTCCTACTGACATGTTTAGAAGCTGATCTGGAGTATATTCATATCCTTTTTGACCAATACCTTCTTTAGATAAATCTATTCCAGTGAGAGCTCCTAAACCATAAGACGATAATACAGAGCGATACTCATTAAAATAACTCTCATCTACTAAAAGATGTATTCCAGGATAATATTTTTTGCCAGTTAAACCAATAGCAATTTGATATTGGAAATAATTACTCGACATTTTTAAAGCATTAATATCATTTACAATGCCTATTTTAGTCCAAGAGCATTTATCTCTTCCCCCGTATAATCTAATACATGAATCTTGCATTTTTGTTTTATCATCGATGATTTTATTTTTATATCCAACACTGATTGTCGCGCCTTTAACAACGCTTCCTAAATTATAAGCATTTATGATATTATAATAAGAATAATCTATAAAAGTAAAATCTTCTTTTATCTTTTTTCCAATTAAAGAGATTATGCTACCATCTTGAGGATTACTTACAATTATATAACTTTCATTGAAGTATTTAGAGTTAAGTGAATTCTTAGCATTTATCATCTCTTTTTCTAATATGTTTTCTATAGATATTTGCAAATTAATATCAATGGATAAAACCAAATCCTTTCCTCTTTTTGCAGATTCTAATAATTTTAATTTATTATTTGAAACTTGATATTTGGACTTCACACCTTGTAAATATTCATCGTAAATATATTCTAAATTATTTAATCCCACTCTATCGTTAAGTTTATAATTTCTAGACAAAAATTCGTTCTTAAACTCATTTGGTAAACCCTGTTTATAAGATGAAACCAATCCGAAAATATTTTTAAGAACATTTCCATATGGATAAAATCTATCCCAGATGATATCAGTTCTTATTCCATCAAGATTTAACTTATTAATTAATATATATTCCTCATCAGATATATCTTCTTTTATTATTTTATCTTCATATGAATATCCATTATTCATTAAAAAATAATAATAAGCTGCCGCTTTATCAATCTCATTTAACATATCTTCTGTAATTAATTCTAATTTTTTTAAAAATAATTCATTACTAGTTATCTTTCTTTCTTCGTATAATTTAAATGTTTTTTTATCAAGAAGTGAATCAATATATTCTTTATTGTTTAAATAGTAATAGTTTTTTAAATGATACGAGCTTACATCTACAGTTATTTTAATATTTTTAGCTAGTATTTTTGAAATTTCTAATTCATTTTTAGTACTAATATTTAGCTTATTATAAATAATTGATTTGATCCCAATATTATCGACTAAAATATTACCATTAACATCTAAAATTCTCCCTCTTGGAGCGGTCATTCCTTCTAAAATAATATTGCTACTATCAAGTTTCTCAAAATAATAATCTTTCTTATAAATGCTTAAAAATAACAATCTGGTTAAGATCGCTAAATTAATAACAATTAACATTATATATAAAAACTTCTTCATATTTTTAGTATAAGTAATTTTTTTTTATCAATTCATATAATATATAAGGAGGATAACATGAATCTCATTATCGAAGGATATATTAAAAACTTAACAAAAGATGATATTTATAATTTTGCTATTAAAAATAATATAGATTTAACTTTGGAAGAATTAAATTTTACTTATAACTTTATTAAAACTAACTATCAAGAAGTTTTAAAAAGTCCAAATAACTTTAATTTTGATAAATATAGAAATAATTTCTCAAAAAATAATTTTCTAAAAATAGAACAATTAATAAAAAAATATTCAAACTATTTATAATTTGAATATTTTTATTTTGTTATATCTTCCAATAAATTTAAATTAAGCTTTTTTG
>JAQUDY010000054.1 GCA_028685445.1 Bacilli bacterium | reverse complement strand
TTTCCTGATATATTATGGTGAATATATACCATGTTTCCACCACATGATTGTTTTCTTAAAATTAAAGCTACAGTACCATTTGCTGCTGAATATACATTAGAGCCTTCTTTCATTCCCCCAATATCAATTGCTCCATGCCATGATTGTTTCTTACCAGTAATTGGATTTTTTCGGTATCCATAGTAGCTTGTAATCGTGCCATATGGAACTGGTCTAATAAAGCCAGAATCTCCATGTTGGCCGATGCAAGCATCTATATCATCATTTTCTTTACATCCTATACTTATTAAATAAGCTATATATTGTTCCATAGCTTTTAGTTGCTCTTTTACATCTAAAGTAATTTCCATTAAGTCATCATATTCTTTACCTAGAGATTTAACTGTTTTTTCTAGATTGCTAATTAATTCATTTAACTTTATTTCTCTAGCAGCAAGTTCAACTTGAAGTTCTTTATTTTTTTCTATTTGTTTTTCAAAAGATTCAATTTGTTTTTTATCATAATCTGCAACTTGTTCTATAATTGCATAACGATAAACTAAATCCGCATAATTTTTAGCATCTAATAAGTACTCTAAATAAATGTTATTTCCCATTGTTTTTTGTAAAGCATTCATATATTTTTTAATGTCTTCATCTTTTTTTGCGATATCAACATTTAAAGTTTCTATTTCTACTTTAGCTTTTTCTATTAATTCTTTATTCTTTTTTATTTCATCATGGGAGCTAAAAATCTTTCCTTTAGATGCATTTATTTCTGCTTTTGTTCGATTAGCATTTGATGCTGCTTGATTGTAACTTTTTTTATGGGCAGCTAATTCTTCTCTTAAAGCTGCAATTGTGTTTTTATTAGCAGCATTTACTCCAGTATTAAAAACAAACAAAGATGCTAATAAAACAATAAATATTTTTAAATATTTCATTATATTGTTAAATACCTCCTAACTGCTCTAAGGCTTCCAATCATTCCAACTAAAGATCCTAATCCAAATAAAATAAATGATGTTATATAAACTATTTCACTTGGATTAGATAATTTAATTACATTTAAAATATTTGTAATTCCTGATAATGATAATGAATTAAATGCGTAAGTATAACCTATAATTGTAATTAAAATAGGGATAATAGAGCCTATTGCCCCTAACAAAAATCCTTCTATAATAAATGGAAGTTTAATAACAGAATTGCTAGTTCCTACTAATCTCATAATATCTATTTCACTTTTTCGGCTAAATATAGTTATTTTAATCGTATTACCAATCAAGAAGGTTGTTACTAATATTAACGCCACTACTAATATTATAGTAGCGTTTTTTACTGTATCAAATATACTTATTAATTCATTAACCATAGATTCACCATATTTTACAACACTGACATGTTCCATATTTTTTATTGTTGTTGCTGTTTCATTTATATCTCTAACATCAACTACAGTAATTATAAATGAATCTTGAAGAGGGTTTTCATCTTCTTTCCATGTTTCTATAATTTTAGCATATGTTTCATTTTGAGCTTGTAAATCTTTTTTAATTTCTTCTTTTGAAACAAATTTAAATGACAATATATTATCTATATCTTCTAATCTAGATTCTGTTAAGGTAATTTCTTTTTCTGATATTTCTTTGTCCATAAGAATTACTATTGTTAATTCATTTTCTATTTCTTTTGTAATATTGTTTATATTATAAGAAAGTAAAATTCCTATTGAAACTAATAATAAAGTTATAATTGAGCAAGTTATTGAAGCCATACTTAAACTGAAATTTCTAAAAATACTTTTAAAACTAGATTCAATGCTTCTTCCAATAATTCTAAAGATTCTCATTATTTATAACTTCCTTTCTGAGTATCTTTGTCTATTAGTCCTTCTTTAACTACAACTACTCTTTTTTTCATTCGATTAACTATTTCTTTATCATGTGTTGCCATAACTACTGTAGTACCTAGATTTTTGTTAATATCACTTATAACATCCATAATTTCTTTTGATGTTTCTGGATCTAAGTTTCCAGTTGGTTCATCACAAATTAATAATCTTGGTTTATTAACTATAGCTCTAGCTATACATACTCTTTGTTGCTCTCCTCCTGATAATTGATGAGGAAAACTTCTTGTTTTATCTTTTAAACCAACTTGTTCTAAAGCAGATAATACTAGAGGTCTTATTTCACTTGTTTTATATCCATAGCTAGCAAGTGGGTATGCTACATTTTCATAGACAGTAAGTTTTGGTAATAGTTTAAAGTCTTGAAAAACAATTCCTATTTTTCTTCTTAACTTATATATTTTGCTATTACGTAATTTAGTTACATCTATTCCACCAACACAAACAGAGCCAGTTGTTGGTTTTTCTTCTCGATATAATAGTTTTATTAAAGTACTTTTACCACTTGCTGTATGTCCTATTATAAATACAAATTCTCCTTTAGAGATTGATAAACTGGCATTTGCTAGACCTGTAACGCCATTTTTATATATTTTAGAGCAATCTTTAAGTTCAATAAATTCCATATTTACCACCTTTTATAATTAAATTATATCATAAACACTGCTGTTTTTTACTGGAAAATATTGTATTTTACAATTGCTTGAAAAAAGAGACATTTTTTTATCTCCTTTATTTTTTGTACTAGTTAAATTATTTTATATGGATCATCAGCTGAACCTGTGCCACTAACCTTTAAATCTCCTTTAATTGATAAGACCGGTCTTAAACCGTATTCTGATGCTATAGAGTATCCAGCCATATGATTTAAATATCCTGCATCTGATATATAAAATGTGATTACTACCCCTGATCCTTAATGATGACCATAAGGTGACATTAATCTATTGTTTTGATTCGTATATAAAAAATTTAAAGTATTGCTATTACCAAATAGCAATCCTGCCATAGATGCTTCATCTACAGTAAGTAATCCAACTGGATATGTTAATGCTCCATTTCCTGTTTGAGAATCATTAACTGTAAATCTATCGTTCTTAAGACCACATTTTAAGGTTGATTTTTTTGTTTTTTCACCTAAAAATAATATAGCATTCAAATAATGATGATTCAATAAATTCCTCATAATTAGACAAAAAGAGTTATAAATTAAGGAATAATTTATAACTCTTTTTTATTCTAGTTCATTTTTTTCAGTTATTTCTAAATTAACATTATTTATAGAAGCGAATCTTTTTGTAATTTTATCTGTTGTAGTATGAATATCTTCTACATCTTTACTAACGGTATTTATACTTCTTGATAATTTATCCCATCTTTCTTTATATCTACCAAATTCCGTTCCTAACCTATTTAATTCATCATGAATTACTTTTGCATATTTATCTCTTTCCATATTTTTTAAAATCATACTTATTATAGTTAATGTACTCATTAATGTTGTAGGACTGGTTATCCAAACCTTTGCTTTATATGAATACTCTATTAAATCTAAATGGTATGCATTTATTTCGGCAAAAATCGCCTCTGCTGGCAAAAACATAATTGCTTCCCCTGCAGTTTCACCAGTAATAATATATTTTTCTTTTATTGCATCAATATGTTTTTTTACGTCTGCTTTAAATAACTTTGATGCATTATCTCTAATGCTTTTGTCTAGCTTAGTATTAGTCATTGTCTGATAATTTTCTAAAGGAAATTTAGAGTCTATTGCTATTGTTCCAAGAGGTTCAGGTGCGAATAAAATAGCATCAACTATACTGCTATTAGATAAAGTATATTGCATTTGATATATTTTATCGTTTTTTCCAAAAATACTATCTAATATATATTGTAAATTAGTTTCACCAAATATTCCTCTTGTCTTTTTATCTGTTAAAACAGATTGTAGTCCGATAATATCATTTGATAAACCATCGATTTTCTTTTGAGCTTCATCTATTTTACTAATTCTTTCTAATATTGAAGCGAATGTTTTATTAGTTTTTTCAAAATTATTATCTAACCTTTCATTTACTTTATCATTAATATAGTTTAACCTTTTTTCTATTGTTTCATTTAACTCTTTAAAGTCTTGATTAAGAGATTTACTAAAAGTAAATTTAAATTCTCCTAATTCTTTAGTAATGTCTGTTTCAAATTTGCCTAGTTTAAGAGTTATTTCTTCATTATTATTTTTTCTTATTAAAATGATAATAAGAAGGATAATTATTAAACCTAATAAGCTTATTATTATATATTCCATATTCTCTCCTACTCTATGTTATATCTTTTATTAACTATTTTGCTTATAATAAACCCTAGTGAGCTAATTAAAATTACCTGAACTATTTTTATTGGGTTCGTAAAACTTTCTAATAATGTAATACCAATAAAACCCCAAAAATATACTAGAAATATTTTACTTATTAAAATAGCTAAAATATACTTTTTTGTTTTCATGGACGAAAGTCCTGCTACTATATTTACCATAAATGCCGGTGTAAAAGGTATAGCCATAACTAGAACTAGCTGTTCTAGTTTTAATCTGTTTATAATAATCATCCATTTTGAAATTTTGTTTTGTTTATTTATAATAAATTTAGTGTCAAATTTTAATTTCATTTTTTTTCTAAATATATAAAATGATAAATAACAGCCTAAAGAAGTTAAAAGCCAGCTAATTATAAATCCCATTAATGAGCCAAAGTAATAAAAATTAAGAGTTATAAAAACACTTAATGGTAATATAGGAATTATAGATTCTACTACTATTAAGACTCCTGCTAAAATAGGCCCAAATAGACCTATATTATTTAATAATCCAGTTATAAATATATCAATTTCTTTTAATATTTCCATCATATCACAATCTTATTTTACCAAATCGTTAACGCGAAGTCTATAAATTGCTAGACATTATACTATAAAAAGCATATAAAAAAGAAACTAATTAAGTACTAATGTTACATCATAACCATAAGCCTCTAATACTCTAGTTACTTTTTTACTTTTTATTCCTTTTAAACAGTAAATATAATATTTACTGTCTTTGTTTAAATATTTTTGATGGTTTAATAATAGATTCTCAGAAGAAGTATAATACTCATCTAAATTGATGAAAATACCATCATCATAATATTTATTTTTAATATTTGTTTTCATACTATATAATATGAAAATAAAAAAAGATAGATTAATATATCTATCTTGAATCATCTCCAAAAAAGTCATCATAATATTGATCATCTGTAATATTATCATCACCTACTACAACACTATCTTGGTCTATACTTATTATTGGATCATTTGTTTCTTCAGAATCTTTTGTATTTCCTAAAAAGTCGTCAAATTTTTCATAAAAAGTATGTTCTAATTTTTCTATTGGCTTAGCTTCTAGAGTTTCATTTTGAGTAGGTTCACTTGACTCTTCTGCTTCTAATTCGGCTATTTTAGCATCTATTCTTTTAACTAGATCATCAATGTTAAAGCTTGGGATAATTTCAGAATTATCATCTTGTTTATTAGTTAATTCTTCTATTACTTGTTCTTCACTTTCTAATCTTTCTATTTCTTCTTTAGCAAGTGGTTCATTTAAAGGATTAAATGTTTGTATTGGCTTTTCTTTTATTTCTTCTTGTTTTTCTTGTTCCATATTTTCAATTATTCCTTGAGGTTCAGTTTCTTTTTCTTCTTTTTTCTGATGAGATTCTAGTGCTTCAAATAGTTTATTTCTTTTTTTAGTCTTAACAAATTCTTTTATATCAAATAATTCAATTTGATTTTTATGTCTTTCAGGTAATTCTCCTTTAGAAAAGTTGAATCCCCAATTAATTTCATAACTAGGTTTTAATTTAGTACGGTATGGATTTAATCTTGTCCTTAGTATTACAACTTCATTTAGCTGCATTTTTTGAAGATCGCTTACTGTTATAAGCGGAGTGGATGCTGTTTTATCTTTATCTTTTGATTTTACTTCTCCGCATAGTTTACTTATTTCTTCTAAAGCTGCAAGTTCTGTTGTAATTAAATAAACTAAGTTACCACAGTTACTTCTTATAGTCTCTGCATCTTCTTTACCATAAACATCATTTAATTGGGCGAAGTTTTGTATAATAAAAGTAAATCTTATTAAACGGGATCTAGCAGCGGTTACCATTGTTGTTACATCTTTTAATGGAGGCATATTCGCAAATTCGTCTAAAATAAAGTTGGTTCTAAAAGGTAGTTTCCCTCCATTTTCTTGAGCTACATCGATTAAAGTTTCATAGCACTGTTTAATAAATATAGTAGCAAGTGCATGATAGGTGGTTTTTTCATCATGAATTATCATGAAAACAGCTGTTTTTTGAGTTCCAATATCTCTCATATTAAAATCGCTGTATGATAACATCTCAGATAATTGTTCTCGAGATGCAAAAAGACGAATTTTTTGTCTAAAAACTGATAAAATTCCTCCTTTTGTTTCTGAAGGAGCGTTTATAGTATTAGATGCAAATACATAAGCGCTAGAAGACTCTCCTTTTAACATGAAATATTCTTTTATATAATCACTTGTTGCAAATTTTTCTTCTCCAACAGTAGACATATAACTAATAGTATTTAAATGAATTTGTTTTTCTTCTGCATCTTCAAATAATCCTAGTGCTAGACCAGAAAAATAATCTGATGCACTTTTTTCCCAAAATGGTTCAGCTTTATTACTTGGGTCATATAAATATTAAGTGCAACGTCATCAAGTAGTTCTGTTGCTTTATCAGTATTTCCAA
>JAQUDY010000053.1 GCA_028685445.1 Bacilli bacterium | reverse complement strand
TATAATTAATGGTGAATCAATAGGACAAGTTGCTAGCCAAACTTTAACTAGTATGAGTGTTATTAATGAAGTAGTTAAAATACCAGTCATAAGACCTCTAGCATGTTTTGATAAAAGTGAAATAATAAAACTAGCAAAACAAATAAATAGTTATGAAACTTCAATAATACCATTTGAAGATTGCTGTACTTTATTTGTTCCTAAACATCCAGTGATTAATCCAAATAGTGAAGTTGCATTAAATTACGAGTCTTTAATACCTTATGACGAACTTATTAAAAGAGCAATAAAAGAAGTAGAAACAATAAAAATATCTACAGAAAATAAAGATTTTAGCAATATTTTATAAATATTTACCCATAATATTAGTGGGTGATGTATGTGATTGTTAAAGGCTATGATATAGAGAGTAAAAACCAAAACAGATTATTACATGAATTTGTAAGTGAATATGGAATTAATTTAAGTCATAAAGAAAATATTGATTTATTTAAAGCAAGTATGAAACCAAGAAATACTGTTAAACAGAGTAATAAACCTAAAAAGAGATAGCCAAAATCTCTTTTTTTTTGTATAATGAAAAAGGTGATGTAATGAAAGTTTTAAGTGTAAATGCTGGATCATCTTCTCTAAAATTTAGTTTATTTGAGATGCCAGAAGAAAAAGAATTGATTTGTGGAGTATTTGAAAGAATTGGAATTGATAATTCGTTTTACTCTTTAAAATTAAATGATCAGAAAATAAAAAAAGAAATAAGTTTAGCAGACCATAAAATAGCTTTTGAAATTTTAATTAATGAATTAATAAATAACAATATTATTTCATCATTAGATGAAATAAAAGGAATTGGTCATAGAGTTGTTCAAGGAGGAGCATATTTTAAACAATCAGCACTAGCGAGTCCTGATAATATGCGAATAATAGAAGAGTTAGCCTCTCTAGCACCGCTTCATAATCCTCCTGCTATAACAGGTGTTAAAGCTGCTATGGAAGTTTTTAAAAATGCTACTCAAACTTTAGTTTTTGATACTGCTTTTCATCAAACTATAAAAAAAGAAAACTTTTTGTATTCTGTTCCTTACAAGTGGTATACTGATTTTGGAGTAAGAAAATATGGTTTTCATGGAACCAGTCATAAATATGTTTATTCTAAAGTTAATAAATTAATTGGAAACGATGATACTAAAGTAATTACATGTCATATAGGAAATGGAGCTAGCATAACAGCGATTAAAAACGGTAAAAGTATTAATACCTCAATGGGGTTTACTCCTAACGCTGGTTTAATGATGGGTACAAGATCTGGTGATATAGATCCTACTATAATTACTTATATGTTAAAAAATAAAACAATGACAGTAGAAGAACTTGAAAATGTTTTAAATAAAGAAAGTGGTTTTTTAGGAATATCAGAGTTTTCTTCTGATTCTAGAGACATAGAAGATGGAATAGAATCTGGTAACGAAAAATGTATTCTTGCTCAAGAAATGTATGTTAAAAGAATTGTTAATTATATAGCTAAATATTATGTGGAACTAGGTGGCTGTGATGCTATCGTGTTTACTGCTGGAATTGGAGAAAATTCTATTAAGACAAGAGCAGATGTAATAAATAAGCTGTATGCTTTAGGGATAAAGCTTGATAAAGAGCAGAATAATGTTCGGGGTGAAGAAAGGCTTATTTCAACTATAGATTCTAAAATACCAGTTTATGTAATCCCAACAAATGAAGAATTAATTATCGCATCAGATACTTATGCTATGATTAAATAAGAAAGGGGGTAAATCTTTGAAAAAAGATTTATTTAAAAAAATTTATAAAAAAATAAAGGAACATGAGACAATAGTTATAGCTAGACATATTGGACCGGATCCTGATGCTATAGCAAGTCAAATTTCATTAAGAGATTCTATTAGAAATACTTTTTCTAGTAAAAAAGTTTATGCAGTAGGCTTAGGAGTATCTAGATTTAAATATTTCGGTACTTTAGATAAAATAGACGATAGTTTACTACAAAATCCTTTGTTAATTGTTTTAGATTTGCCCAATAAAGCTAGAGTAGATGGCGTTAGTTTTGATAGATACAGTGATGTTATTAAAATTGACCATCACCCTTTAGAAGACATAATGGGAAAAATAGAATATGTTGATGAAACAGCTAGTTCTACTTGTGAATTAATAGCAAATTTAATTAATAATACCAATTTAAAAATGAATAAAGAAATTGCAGCCAAGTTATTTCTTGGAATAGTTGCAGATAGTGACCGTTTTTTAGTCCCTACAACAAATTCAAAAACTTTTAATATAGTTAGTGATTTAGTAGCGAAATATAAATTAAATTTAACGGAATTATATAATAAATTATATGAAAGACCTCTTAATGAAGTCAAATTTCAAGCTTATATTACTTTAAATATGACAAATACAGAAAATGGATTTGCTTATATTAAATTAAATAATGAAATAATAAAAGAATATAAAGTAGACTCATCTACAGCATCGAATATGGTAAATAATTTTAACTATATAAAAGGAATATATTCTTGGGCTTTTGTTTCGTACGATGAAAGACAAGAAATTTATAAAGTCAATATCCGCTCCAGAGGACCAATAATTAATGAAATAGCTATGCGTTATAATGGTGGAGGTCATAAACTTGCAAGTGGTGCTAGAATCAAATCTCCGGATGATATAGATTTATTATTTAGAGAGCTAGATGAAGCTTGTAAAGAGTATAAAAACAACTTAGATTTAGAAAGTAAATAAATTACTTTCTTTTTTTATTTAAAAATAGTTTATAACCCATTCATATATGCCTAATATGTATAGGATAAAGTGAAGGAGAAAAAAGATGAACACACAAATATATGAGTTTTTTTTAAATGATAATTTTAATGATCACAACATAAAATATGAAGATTTGTTTAATGACAAAGAAAATATACAATGTGATAATTTATTTAAAGAAACAATTTATCCTTATAAAAATGAGGATAAACTTACTAGTAATGAAAATTTATTTAACGTTAGTGAAGGATTTGAAAAAGGAAACCTTTTTAAAAATCTTTATAGTCCATATAAAAATTATTTACCAAGAAAATTGAAACCAGAAAATGAAGAACAAGAATTACTTCTAAAAATTGATGAGTTATCATTTGCCATGTTTGAAATAAAATTATATCTAAATAATTTCCCATATGATTCAAATATGATTAATAATTATAATATGTTATTAAAAGAGCAAAAGCGATTACTTAATAGATACCAGTCTAAGTACCTTCCGATAGATGCAAGTAATCCTTATATGGTAAATATCCCATTTAGTTGGAAAGAAGAGCCATGGCCATGGGATAGGAGGATATTATAATGTTTAAATATGAAAAAAGATTACAGTTTCCAGTTAATATAAAAAGAAAAGATTTAAAAATGGCAAAAGCACTTTATGAACAATATGGTGGCGCAAATGGAGAGGCAGCGGCAGCACTTAGATATTTAAATCAAAGATTTACAATGCCAGATAATAAAGGAAAAGCTCTTTTAACTGAAATAGGAACAGAAGAATTAGGACATATAGAAATATTAGCAACTATGATTTATCAGCTTACAAAAGATGCAACTGTCGAAGAATTAAAAGATTCAATGTTAATAACTAACTATGCTGCTCACGGAAAAGATTTATATTTAGCAGGAGCTAACGGAGCACCATTTACCGCAGCTTACTTTGCTGCAGTAGGAGACCCACTAGCAGATTTATCAGAAAATATGGCAGCAGAAGAAAAAGCAAGAGCTGTTTACGAAAATTTAATAGATTTAACAGATGATGAAGATGTTATAGGTCCATTACTATGGTTAAGACAAAGAGAAGTAGTACATTTTACAAGATTTAAAGAATTGTATGATTATTATAAAAAAACTGGAATTAAATAAAATTATCTATATTGATAATTTTTTCGATTAATTTGCTATATATAATTTAATTTAATATAATAAATTTGAGGTGTATATAATGAAAAAGTTAAAAGTTGTTTTTATGGGAACTCCAGACTTTAGTGTTCCTATATTAAAAGAATTAATAAAGAATACCAATGTAGTCTTGGTAGTAACAAGTCCAGATGCATACATTGGAAGAAAAAGAATACTAACTGAGTGTCCTGTTAAAAAAACAGCTTTATTAAATAATATTCCGGTTTTTAGTCCAAAGGACATTAGGAAAGATTATAAAGAAATAATTAATATAGAGCCAGATATTATAATAACTTGTGCTTATGGGCAAATTATACCTAAAATTCTTTTAGATTTACCTCCACTAGGATGTATAAATATTCATGCTTCTCTTTTACCTAAATATAGAGGTGGTGCCCCGATTCATCATGCAATTATAAAAGGTGATAAAAAAACAGGTATTACAATCATGTATATGGATGAAAAAATGGATTCTGGAGATATGATAAAGTCTCAATCAATAAAAATTGATGACTATGATAATATTGAAACATTAAGCTCAAAATTATCTATTTTAGGAACAAAAATGATCATAGAAGTTTTACCTAGTATTATTTCTGGAACAAATAAAAAAATAAAACAAAATATCAAACAAGTAACATATGCCCCTATAATTACAAGAGAAGATGAAAAGCTTGATTTTAATATGTTATCTGCTGATGTCTTTAATAAAATAAGAGCATTATCACCAGCTCCACTTGCATATTTTAAAATGCTTAATACTGAGTTTAAAATAGTAGAATGTGAAGTGACCTCCGCAATTGGAACAACTAGTACTGTAATAAGTGTTGATAAAACGAGTTTTACTATCATGTGCTTAGATAAAGGAATAAAAATAACTAAAATAAAACCGAAAGGTAAAAACATCATGAGCACTAAAGATTTTTTTAATGGTTTTAATAAAGAAGAGTTATTAGATAAGGAAGTATTATAATGAAAAAAAAATATTCTCTTCTTAGAGAATTGTGGGCTGTACCTAAATATCGAACTTTATTTAAATTAGGGGGTTATCTATTATTTTTTATTATATTTTTTACGATAGCATCATTTAATCCAAAACATATACTTAACACTAATAGACCTAAAGTGATGTCTTATAGTACTTTAAAAGAAGAATTAATTAATAGTAATTTAAGAATTAAATATAAAATAACTTCTACTAACAATTATTTTTTAGAAGGAACCATAATAGATGAAGAATTACTAGGAACTTTAGAATATAATGATGAATTAAAAAAAATTAAAATAGACAAAGACAAAGTATATATTGTTCAAAAGAATGAAGAGTATATAGAAAAAAAAATATTCTCTGATATTAACATCATTTATTTGTTTCCTCATAATATTTTTCAAATTTTAGAAGAGAACTCTTCTTTATTAAAAATAAGTGATGATAATAAAACATATAATTATGGAATTGATAATAAATCCTATAGTATATTTCTAAATAATAATCAAATAGAAAAAATTATTATCTTAGATAGTTTAATAACTTACACTTTTGAATATAGCTTAATAAAATAATTTTATTGCGCTAGTTATTGAAAAATGTTAAAATAGATAGTGTGAGGCGCTATGAAAAACAAAGGATCTATAATTATAGTTAACAGTATCACTATGACTAGAGTTATAGGGACTTTTATTTTGCCTTTTATAAGTTATAATCTATCACCATCTATTTTAATTATGTATATAGGACTTCTGCTTTTAACCGATGCCGTAGATGGAATACTAGCTAGAAAATTAAAAGCTAGTACAATATTTGGAAGTATTTTAGATGCTACAGCAGATAAATTATTAGGTATTGCGTGCTTAGCTGTATTATCTCAAACATATCCAATTATGTTATTACCAATTTTAACAGAGGCATTAATAACTATAATTAATACTAGGGGAGCTATTGGAGGCTCATCAACTGAAAGCAGTCAATTAGGAAAAATCAAAACTTGGGTCTTAGGTTTATCGATAGTTCTTGGATTTATTACCATTTATTCAAATGAGATAGTAACATCTATTAACAACAATAATTATATAAAAGAGCACTTAATCTTATTATTAAACAATATATTTACTCATCAAGATATTGTTATAGCAATAATTGCATCAATCTCAGTAGGTGCTGGGATTATAGTTTCTTGTGATTATCAAATTAAAGTTAAAAACGAAATGAAAAAAGCAATTGAAGATGGCTTCGTTCTTAATAAGATAGTTTTAAAAGAAGGTAAAGATTTATTGAATGCTTTATTTAGCGAAGAATATTATCAAAAAACTAGAGATATTCCCTTGGCAAAAAAATTAGGAGTGATTAAAAATGAAAAAAATAATTGAAGATAAATATTTTAAATTAGGTTTAACAATATTTTTAATAGTTGCAGCTTGTATATCATTCTTTTTTATAATCTATAAGTTTAATATGATATTGGATAAATTATTCTGGGTAATAAAACTATTTACACCTTTTATAATTGGATTTACTTTTGCATATTTATTAAACCCTTTAGTAGTATTTTTTGAAAAGTTAGCTTTAAAATTATTTTTAAATAAAACAAAATTAAAAAAATCATCAAAAGAAAAACTAAGTCGCTTTTTAGGGATAACTATAATATGTTCTTTTACTATCGGATTATTAATACTTACATTTAGTTTCATAATTCCTGAATTATTAAATAGTATAGAATCACTTATAATGAATATGCCTGGATATTTAGAGACTACAAAAAATTATTGATTAGGTTTGTTAGGAAATCATAGTGAACTTAACAATATAATATTAAACAATTACGATGCCATAAACACCTATTTTATGAATATGTTAACAGGCTCTTTAATGCCTAAAATAGAAGAGTGGAT
>JAQUDY010000052.1 GCA_028685445.1 Bacilli bacterium | reverse complement strand
GAAGTTTCGATCACTTCCTTACCCACCATTTTATTTGGAAAGTAAATTAGCTAGGGGCTAAGTCAGTTTGCTAAACTGAACATACTTATTTAGGTATTCAGATCGAGACTGATGCTTTCCTCCATTTATGGGTAAAGGCTTGTTGGTAAGCCGCCTCGCTTGGGCCGAGGAGATTGTGGGTTCAACTCCCACTGCCCGTACCATCTATAAATAGTGAATTAACTCAGAGGCAGAGTAACCCCTTGATAAGGGGTAAGTCGCTGGTTCAAATCCAGCATTCACTACCATTTATGTCAATATAGCTCAGTTGGTAGAGCGTTACCTTGAAGCGGTAAGCGTCAGAGGTTCAAATCCTCTTATTGACACCATATGATATTTAATATAGATATGCAGTTTAAGTATTTTTTAAGTTATATTTTAATATAATTATATTAATAAAACACAAAGAAGGATATAAAATGTCAATTATTAAATTAGAACAAGGTTGGAATCCTAATTTTGAACCAGGAACTGCTGTAATTGCTATTAAACCTTGCTGGACTATTAAGGTAGGACAAGTATTTGAATATAAAGGTGGTTGTGATCATCCTGATTGGGGATGGGCTATTTTTTTAAAAGATTGTGATATTCATATTCCAGGATATGTATTTGAGACACATTTTAGAAAAGTTGATTAGCAAAAATTATTTGATATTACTTGTTTAAAAGAAGGATTGAAAATGAAAAAGATAGATAAACAACAATTAAGAGATTTGATTCTTAATGGTATTTCTAGTGAAGAACTAAATTCAAAATATGATTATTCCAAAATAATAGATATGTCACAGATGTTTAAAAATTGTACTAATTTAAAAACAGTTCCGTTGTTTGATACTTCTAAAGTAACAGCTATGAGTTGTATGTTTGAAAATTGTACTAATTTAAAAACGGTACCTTTATTTAATACCTCTAATGTAATTAATATGTCACATATATTTTACAGTTGTGCTTCTTTGAAAGAAATTCCTTTATTAGATATTTCTAAAGTAAATTATATTAATTCTATGTTTAAATATTGTATTTCTTTAGAACATCTCTCTATCAAACATCCCGATTTAGATTTTAAATGCATTAATTCACCTAAACTTATTGAAAATCAACCTGAAGATTTTATTTAAGTACTTTTTAAGCAATGTTTTAATATAATTATAGTAAGAAAATAAAAAGAAGGATATAGAATGATTTATTTAGATTATAATCAAACAAATAAAAGCTTAAGACAAACAGAGAATATGAAATATGCAGACTTTGCTATCAATGATAATGATGTAGATAATTTATTTTATATTGTAGAATTTAATTATACTACAGGTAATTCTTTTAATTCTGAAGATGAAAATAGATATATAGATATTTTATTCTATAATCAAGAAGATGTAGAATTAGCAGTTAAATTAATTAAAACTCATGCAAAATGGTATTCATTAATTAATGATTCTTATTGCAGAAATAGAGCAGAAAGACAAAAAGAAATTGATAAATGTATATCTTTTCTAAAAAATAATACTGAAGAATATGATGAATGGTCATTTACTATTAAAAGTGAAATTAATGGTAATAAAACTATTAATGCTGTATGGAATGGATATTTTGAAACGCTAAATTGTGTAGATTATATAATTGCTGATATAAGAACTGATGAAGATGAGTTATAAGATGTTTTAATAAATACTCACGCTAAAGGGTTATTATTTATTTAAACATATTTTAGGAGTTAAAATGAAAAAATTATATACATTTAAAGAATTTATTTTAGAATATCAGAAAACAACTGAGTATTCATTTTCACAATTTTGTAAATTGCATGAAAGTCCCCAAGGTGATTTTGAAAATGATGGAGTATTTGCAGATGAAATGCTAGCAAAAGAAATGGAATTAGATACGCTTCATCAATTTAGATTATCTGGTTTTATGAAAGATATTAAACCTATTACTAATTATGGCGATAAAGAAAGTAAAAAGTTTAATGTTGTTATTGATTCAAAAAAGCATGAAGTTTATATTGGATTTATTAATGATGGGGTATTTAATGTTCTTGGCAAAATGGCTTATAAAGATAGTTTAAGGCCAGTTGATAATAGCATTATTGTAACTAAAATTATTACTCACTCAGAACATCGAAGAGATGGATTAGCTTCAGCTATTTATAAGTCATTAATGAAAGAAGGTTATACTATTGTTTCTGATTCTTTTCAATACAAAGGCGCAATAAATCTTTGGAAAGGTTTCTACGATGATAGTCAAGAATGGAAAACATTAATTGACGATACAAAAATTCAAGTACAAATTTATGATATTGCACTTGATAAGATTATTGCTAAAAATGTTAGAACAGCAAATGATACTGATATTTGGTCTAAAGATACATCATTAAAAAATATTAGATTAGTAGCTTTCTTAAAGTAATTTAAGTAGTTCTTAAGATATAATATATTATAATTATAGTAAGAAAACAAAAAGAAGGATATAAAATGAAAAAGATTACGAGTTTTAATAAAACTAATTTAGCAGAAGTTAGAAAAGAAATTGAAGCAAAATTAGATGAATTAAAAGATTTAGGAATTAATATTTCTTTAGGTACTATTTCATTTGATAGTGATTCATTTAAAGCAAGATTAAGTTGTGATATCATTAATAGTGATTTAAATGGTATTAATTCTACTATTTATTCAAAAGAATTTTACAAGTATTTTATGATTTCTCAATATCCTAATGCAATTGACAAAGAAGTTAAATTTGGTGGTTTAACTTATACATTTTTAGGATTTAAACCTAATGCAAGAACAAAAAAAGCTATTATTGGAAGAAATGGAACAACATATAGAGTTGAATTCTATTCTATTGAATCTCAATTAATTTAAGTACTTTTTAAGATATAATATGTTATAATTATAGTAAGAAAACAAAAAGAATCTTTAACTAGGTTCTTTAAAATATATCTTTAATCTATCGGCCGAGATTTAAGCTTTAGGAAAAGCAAAAGATATATTTTAAAGAGCTTACGGAGTAATTACCCAGAAGCTTAAACTATTTTTATAATGATGTGTATATTTGATGTGATGGCACTAAGAGAGGTTCGATTCCTCTTTGGATAGCTCCAAGCAGGTTTGTCAAATTTGGGATCAAACCCCAAGTCAGATGATAATTATTGTATCAAAGCTCATAATAGATGTACATAAAAATGAGATTGTTGAGAGTTACTGAGAATACAATAAAACAATACCTCCAATGTTAAAATATTAATTAGTAAAAGTTAGTTGGAAATAGTTGAAAATTTATTGTACAGTAACTGCTTTGAGTTTTCTAAGGAAGATTGAAAGCAGTTATGCTTAATGCACCGCGCGAGTTAATTATCTATATCCTTTGTTAAAAGACTGCCTGTCAATGCAAAGGTGATTTACGATCATAGAACTAACAGGCTGGGCTATGAAAAGATAATTTATAACTGTATGATTTATAAAGTGAGTGGGTATAGTGTAATGGTAGCACAGTTGGTTATTGCAATTAGAAAGATCTTGGTTCGATTCCAAATATCCAGTACAAGCTCACTTTATAAAAATTTAAAGGAAATTATATGAGTGTTAAATTTGTTATAGATGATAAAATACTTTCATTTAAGGAATTTATTTTATCAGAAAGTATTGTTCCAAAACAAACAAAGTTTGGAACAAATTATCCTTATTTTGATAATAATGAAATATATAGTTTTAAAGGAATAAATTCAACATGGTGCGTTATTGATAAATCTCTTTATTGGATTTGGATAGATAATACAAATGAAGTTTCTTTTATGAAATGTAAGACACCTGTTTTAGATAATACAGATTTTATTTTAAAACAAATATATAAGATACCTACTGAATATTTTATGGGTACTGCCGAAGCATCTTATAATGCTATGAACTTATTTGGTAATATTTTCTTTGTTATTTTACAATTAGCTGATATATTGCAAATAAATAGTATTTCGTTTAAGGGATTTTCGAATAATTTAGATAAGTTTTATAGTATTTTAGTTCAAAATAAACTATTTGCATCTAAAGTAAAGGAGTATAATTGGCAATATTCAGGAATAGAAGATGAAAAATATATTTTTATAAAAATAAAGTAATTTCAATTGTTTAAAGCACTTTATTGTAACTAATTATGGTTAGCTTAAGTGTTTTAAACAGTTGAAAATTATAGGTGGGCACACTTATAACAATTATGCTGTTGTCGTTAGCATATCCGCGACATAAAATAAAGTGGTGAAATGTTCTATGTTTTGCAAGTTTTTAATTATCTATGAAAACTGCAGTGCAAGTAGCTTAAGACAATGCTTGTACTTTAATTTTGTTTTAAGGTTATTTAGCTATAATTATAGTAACAAAAGAAAAGAAGGATAGAAGATGAAAAATATATTTTTATAAAAATAAAGTAATTTCAATTGTTTAAAGCATTTTAGTGGCAGAAGATAGACGCTTAACATTGAAAAAAATAAATACGCGGTAAGTAGGTTAGCCGTACCACCTAGGTTGTGGTGAGGGTTGCTCCTTGGACAATGGTTCGAGTCCATTATATTTTTTAAATGTTATTACTGACGAGTTTCCATAGGTGAAAGTCCTATGGCTAAAATGTTTTAAACAGTTGAAGGTTTTTTACAATTAAATCAAAAACTATGGTATAATTAGTATCTTGCAAGTAACGCTAATAAGTCCAGAAAACAGAGAAATTGTAATAGTTAAATGATTTAGAATAAGTCATTATTTGTAGTTAGATCAGCTACATCTGAAGGTTGTGGTAACGCTACCCTTAAAACGTCACCATCCATGCTTTAAAAGGATATTTATGATTAAATATAATGAATTTTTATTATTAGAAAGTTTTGATATATCTTCTTCAAAACCTATTAGATTAACACCTACATATGCCAAAAATTTAATGCTAAAATATTTAGGAACCAAATATACTAATCCTAATGATGTTATCACTAAAATATTTGATTCATATCAAGATTTTAAAATGTTTGAATATGATGAAGAAAATGAAAAATATATTGTATTTTTTGGTAAAGCTAAAGGTTCTAAATATTATGAAATTCATTTTAACAATATTAAATATGTCGATAATTTTTTGAATATACATGTTTTAAAAAGCTCTCAAAAATTATTAAGTTTTTTATTTTCAATTATTTATTATTATGGACTAAGAAATAGTTTAAATATTTTAATTACTTCAGATATTAAAAATGATAGAAGTTCTTTATATATGAAAATAGCCGAAAAACTTATCAATAAATATCAATTGCATTATAATGTAATTGCAAATGAAAATTCTATACTATTAGAATATGATACTAAAAATACAGGTCTTTTATTTACAGAGAGATTTATTTAAAGGAAAAATATGGAAACAAGTATAAAAATAATTTATGAATCTAAAGTTTTATCATTTAAAGATTTTTGTTTATCAGAAGGTATTGCTCCAAAAGAAGTAAATTATGGTTCAAATTTTCCTGATTTTTCTGATAAGAAAACTTATATGCCATTTACAGGTATAACTTCTACATGGTTTAAAACTGATTATTCTCTTTATTGGGTATGGATAGATAATAAATTAGGTGATGTATCATTTATGAAATATAATATGCCTTTTACAAAAGATACTGAAAGTATTATTGGACAAACTTATTTATCCCCTAAAGAATATTTCATGGGTGATCAAAAAGGCTCTTATGGTGCAATGCATGTATTTAGTGAAATATTTTATGTTATATTGAAACTAGCAGATATAACATAAAATAAAAAGATACGCTTTATGGGGTATGATACTTCATTAGATAAGTTTTATAAATCAATTGTTGTTAATAAATTATTATTAAATAAGTTAAAAGATTTGGGCTGGTATTTTGAAGGTAATATCGATGGTAGATATGTATTTTCTAAATTTTAATAAATAATTATGGAAGCTATCATCTAGTGGTCTAGGATAGTACTCGAGTTAACGTTGGTTCGAATCCAACTAGCTTCCAACCTTTAGTGCAATTGATAATTGCTTTTTGGTAATTACAAGAAATTACCTAGTATTTACAAGCTATTTTTGTAAACGTTGTGTAGTTAATACGTGAAAGGTAAATATAAGTCCTTATAACTATAGAGGGAGTTTCATCAGCTCTCTCGAATTTTAAAATAATTTAACGAGGGTTCTTTGTCCTAAGAAAAGATTACTAAAAATGTTTGATTCTTGAACGAGGCATCTTGATAGAATCCAGGTAATACTTCTAAAAAACAATGACGAGAAGAAAGTTTAAAAGTAGTAGGCATACTATTAGTAGGACTCTCGTTAAGTTATTTTTAAAAATAGGAATTATAAAATGAAAAAAGAAATTGAAATTACATGGTTAGACGTTCCTGAAGAACATGATTATGCTGCAGCAGTCTCATATTTAAGTCTTATATATGATGCTTCTTTAGCTGATAATACTGCTAAAGAATTACATTCAGATATTGTTCAGCAGTTTAAAGCTAAGGATATTTTTAGAGCATCTGGATTATCATTACTTGGTATAAGTAATTCTCATGTTAAGAAAAATGTTAAAAAGATTAAAAAAGGAATTAAGTTATCACCTATCTTGTTAGTTAGAGATACTCAAAATGGAAAAGTAATTATTGCAGATGGATATCATAGGGTATGTGCTGTTTATTTATTTAATGAAGATGCTTTAATACCTTGCAAAATCTGTTAGAAATGAGATATATTGAAAACTTTTAAAGAATTTTGTAATGAATCATTTGATTTAACACATGATTATAAAATGTTGAATAAAAGTGATTTTTATAATATCTTTCTATCTATATAGATTTTTATAAATAAATATAA
>JAQUDY010000051.1 GCA_028685445.1 Bacilli bacterium | reverse complement strand
TGAAGAGGTATTTAGTTCCGTTTTTTTAGATAAAAAAGAAGAACAAGTCTTAGAGTCTCCTAAAAAACCAAAAATTGACCTAATATTAACACCAATTGATGAATTATCTAAAACGTTCCAGCAAGAATTAATATTAAGCCCTGAAATTTTGAAACCAGTTACTTCTATAAAGACTGATACTCCCCAAAAAAACAAATCAGAACCAAAAAAAGTTGTAAAAAAAGAAGAACATAAAAACTCTATTCTGAAAGAAAAAAATAAACGATCAAATCTAAAAAACATAAAAGAAGAAGAAAAAACAAATCTGAAAAACATAAAAGAAAAGACTTCGAATGAAGAATCACTAGACACAAAAATCGATATATTTAGTCATGAATCATTAGTAAAAAAGACGCTAGATTTCGATCCTTTTAAACCTAAATCTCAAGAAGAGTTATTAGGTACAGAAACAAAAGAATCCACTAATATTAACACACCAGTGGTTCTTACTACTACTGATTTAAAAAATAGGCTTAATCAACTTAAAACAAAGATCAACAAAACAAAACCTAATGAAGAAATTAATAATATATTAAAAGAAGTTGGCTTAGATGTTTTACCAAATATTAGTGAGCAGCAAAAAGAAGCTTCTACAGCATTAAAAAGATAAATTTTAAATCAAATAAAGACAATATATTTGTCTTTTATTTTGTCTTTTGTTATACTTAAGAAGGTGGAAGCATGACAAAATATGATGAAAGTTCAATAACAATACTAAAAGGATTAGACGCAGTTAGAAAAAGACCAGGAATGTATATAGGTAGTACTGATAAAAAAGGATTACATCATCTTGCTTGGGAAATTATAGATAATAGTATTGATGAGATCATAAATGGTTTTGGTAATAAAATAACAGTTAAGATTAATGAAGATGGTAGTTTAACAATTGCTGATAATGGAAGAGGAATACCAACAGGAAAACATGAAAGCGGAGCATCTACTCCGGAAGTAATATATACGGTCTTGCATGCTGGAGGAAAATTTCAAAGCGATGGATACAAAGTATCTGGAGGTCTTCATGGAGTAGGGGCATCTGTCGTAAATGCATTAAGCGATTGGATGGATGTAACTATTTTTCGTGATGGTTCTATTTATAACATTAAATTTGAAGATGGTGGAAAAGTACAAAAACCACTTAAAAAAACAGGCACAACTAATAAAACTGGAACAGTTGTAACCTTTATGCCTAATCAAGAAATTTTTAAAAACATTAATTTTAGCTATACTACTATAAGTGAAAGAATGCAGGAAAGTGCTTTTCTTTTAAAAGAATTAACAGTTGAAGTAGAAGATATTCCTGATAAAAAAACAAATATATATCATTATGATAATGGTTTGATATCTTTTGTAGATTATATAAACGAAGATAAAAAGACTTTACATAAAGTAGTATCAATAAAAGGAACTAAAAATAATATTGAAGTAGATATAGCTTTGCAATATACTAATTCTTATCATGAAAATATATTATCTTTTGTTAATAATGTTAAAACAATAGATGGTGGAACTCATGAAGTAGGTTTTAAAACAGCTATCACTAAAGCTTTTAATGATTATGCCAAAGATAAAGGCCTTATTAAAGCAAAAGAAAACACTTTTGAAGGTTCAGATGCCAGAGAAGGATTAACTGCTGTATTAAACTTAAAAATCCCAGAAAACATATTGCAATTTGAAGGACAAACAAAAGGAAAATTAGGAACCCCCATAGCAAGATCAGTTGTTGAAAGTATAGTATATGAATCATTAAAATATTATTTAGAAGAAAATAGAGAAATCTCCGTTGCAATAATAGAAAAAATGAATAAAAGTAAAATAGCCAGAGAAGCTGCTCGTAAAGCCAGAGAAGAAGCTAGAAATGGTAAATCACGAAAAAGTGATGCTAAGAGCTTGAGTGGGAAATTAACTCCAGCCCAAACTAAAAATCCTAAAATTAATGAATTATATATTGTTGAGGGAAACTCAGCAGGTGGAACAGCAAAAAAAAGTAGAGATCGAAAATTTCAAGCTATTTTGCCTCTTCGAGGTAAAATAATAAATACTGAAAAGGCGACAATCACAGATATATTTAAAAATGAAGAAATAAATGCTATTGTACATTGTATTGGCGCAGGCGTAGGTTCAGAATTTGATGTAAAAGATATCAATTATGATAAAGTAATAATCATGACAGATGCTGATGATGATGGAGCTCATATCCAGTGTTTATTATTAACGTTTTTTTATAGATTTATGAAGCCTTTAATAGAAGAAGGCCATTTATATATAGCGATGCCTCCTTTATTTAAAATAGATTATGGAAAGAAGCATGAATATTGCTGGACTAATGATGAATTAAAAGAAATTATTAAAGATAAAACTAATTATAAAATCCAAAGATATAAAGGATTAGGAGAAATGAATCCGGGGCCATTATGGGATACAACAATGAATCCATTAACTAGGAATCTAATTAAAGTGAGTATTGCTGATAGTGCATTAGCAGATAAAAGAGTAAGTGTATTAATGGGTGATTTAGTGGAACCAAGAAAAGAATGGATAAATGAAAATGTAGAGTTTTCGTTAGAAGATGATTATCAAATGAATTAATATTTTAAATAAAAAAACTTACATAATTATGTAAGTTTTTATATTTCTCTCATTAAAGTTCTATTTTTATATGGGTTATTTTTATCAATTTTATCTATAAATATGACGCCATTTAAATGGTCAATTTCATGTTGAAAAGCAACTGACATATCTTCTCTAACTCTAATTTCAAAAAAATCACCTTTTTCATCATATGCTTCTACAGTGATTCTGGCATTTCTAGGGACAATTCCTTCTACTTCTCTATTAACACTTAAACAGCCTTCACCTTCGCCAACAAAAATCAACTCTTCACTTTTACTTTTTATTTTAGGATTAATAACAACATATCGATTAAATTTATTTTCCTCAATTTCTTCAGAAATAACAAATATTCTTTTAGGTATTCCTAGTTGGATAAAAGATAATCCCATTCCAGCTCTTAAATTATATTTTTCTCGATATTCATCCATTTGGCTCATTTCCAAGTAGTTTAAAGAATCATTAATTAATTTTAAATCTTCACTACTTAAAGGAAAAGGTACCTCTTTAGATTTGTTTCTTAAAACTTTATCAAATTCATCAAGAATTTTTATATCTGGTAACTTCATATTTCACCACCGCTATACGTATTTTAACAGAAATAATAAAAAAAATAAAGTCTCTGTCATTATCTAACAAATTATTCTATTAAATTATTTTATAATTCAAATAGGCGATAATATGAAAAGAGATTTAACTCCATCAAAATTCATTTTTATTTTATTTGTTATAAGCTTATTTACAATAGCTATCGTTAATTATTATGGTGGTCATTTTAAAGATTCAGTAACAAAAGCAACTTGTCCCCTGATAGGAGAGGAGTATTTGCCTGGAATTAGTAAAGGAGAAGGAAGGTGTATAATACCTGTAGGAACATTTGATTAAACATAGTATTTAATAAAAAAATAATTATTTTTTAAAAAGCAAAAAAAGTATTGACTTTGATATAACTATTTGATAAGATTAAATCAGCCAAGGAAATGATTCGTTATTTCTTTGGTTACTGAACTAAACATGATTCGTTATGTTTAGTTCATTTTTTTTGAAAATTGACAAAAAACAAATAATATGCTATAATTACACTGTATTAGGGGTATAGGGGGTTATTTATATGAAAGGATTTCTTTTAGATTATATTAATGAAAATGAGTTTAAAAAATTAGAAAGAGCATTAAAAAAATATAATATGCTCGCTTTTAAGAAATTAAACTTTGAATATTATCCTTCTTTAAGAAGTGGTAAATTTGTTGGTGAAAAAATATCAAGTAATAAAAAAGACAATACAGATACTTATGAATTAAAATTACCAAGTGACCATATGTTTAGTCAAGTTCACGGGAATGTTACATTAAAGTATATTGTTTATAAAAAACAAAATGTAATTATGTTAGATACTATTACACCAACAGAAATATTATTAGAGGGGCATATGGCTGAATTATCTACTTATAAAGGTGTTATGATAAGTAAAGCTAATGCTTCAAAAGATATGTTTAAAATTGATTTAATATATCAAATGCAAGGAAAATAATCCTTGCTTTTTTAATAAAAACATCTAAAAAAGCCTTATATTAAAGCCTTTATTTATTTACTGGTGCAGGTAACAGGAATCGAACCTGCATGGATTGCTCCACTAGATCCTAAGTCTAGCGCGTCTGCCAGTTCCGCCATACCTGCAAAAAAAATGGTGGATCTTGTAGGACTCGAACCTACGACCGCCCGGTTATGAGCCGGATGCTCTAACCAACTGAGCTAAAGATCCATCGCTTCTTAATAATAACATATATTTTTTTTAGGTGCAATATTTTTTGTTAAAATAATGAAAAAGTTGTATAATAACATTAGGTGTAGTAATTATGAAAAATAAAAAGAGTTCAATAATATATTTAATTTTAATTTCAATAATTACTTTTGTTTTAATTATATTTAATTTATTTAGCTATATTAAAAATTTAAATAAATTATATGATGACAATTTCTTAGAAAAAAATAACTCGGTATTAAATTATCCTTATTTTAATGATGAGAAAGATATTTTTATTACAGAATATTTGAATATTATAGATTTATCAAAAGTAGATCGAACTAATTATTTAGTTAATTATTTAGGTGAATACACTAATGTAATATTTAGATTGTATAAAGAAGATATTATAGTTGATTATTATAGTATTATTTTTGATAAAAATAATATCCCTGTTGAAATATGTGATATTTTAAAAAGTGAAGAGGAATATAAAAAGAAAATAGCTAATATTATAAATCACAACCAAATAAAATTATCTATTAAAGAATTTGAGTATGCTAAAAAAAGTTACTTATTTAAAGACACTGAATTAGAAGTTTACATCACTAATTATAATAAAAACAAAACAATTACTGTATTAACAATAAATTACCATGAATTAAAAGACAATTTAATAATTCCATTTAAATTAGATAAAAAATATAAAGGCATCATTGGTTCTGATAAAGAAGAACATATAACTCCAATAATTTCAGAAATAGATGTTGAAAATCAAAAACTTGTTGCATTCACCTTTGATGATGGACCAAGTAAATATACTTCAGAGCTTTTAGATATCCTTGATGAATTTAATGCCAATGCTACATTTTTTTTAGTTGGTTATAATGTGAAAATCCGAAATAGTATTGTACTAGATATGTACAACAGAGGATTCGAGATAGGTAATCATACTATTGATCATTCTAGATTAACCAAGTTTAACTGCGAAAAAGCTAACCAAAAAATAACACAAAATGAAAAATTAGTAGAAAGTATTATTAATTATAAAATGAACTTAGTTAGACCACCTTATGGAGCAATAAACAAAAAACTTCGAGAGTGTCTAGATTATTCAATGATATTATGGTCTGTTGATTCTAGAGATTGGGAATCACGTAATACCGAAAAAATTGTAACGGAAGTGCTATCTAATATCAAAGAAAATGATATTGTTCTATTTCATGACCTTTATCCTACAACTATAGATGCTATAAAGGTCTTGCTTCCTATTTTATATGCCGATGGTTTTAAAGTGGTCAGTGTTAGTGAATTATTTGCAGCTAAAAAGATTCCATTAGAAAGTTATAAAATTTATAGTAAAGCAAGTGTTTAACTTGCTTTTTGAAATGTCTTATGCTAGAATAAAATCGTTCAAAAGGAAGAGGGTTTTGATAATGAAAAAGAATTTTTTATTACTATTTATTGGACTTATAAGCATGTTTATTTTCGGGGTAGAAGTTAATGCAGCGCCACCTAGCAAATTAAATACTGGCAAAGTAACAAATATTAATGAATATGTCAGTGGTTACAAAGCATATTTAAAAACAACAAGTGATAATTTACATAATCTATATTGTGAGGTAGCAAATTTAACTTTTCCATCAAATAAGGTTATTACATTAAAAGATGAAGTAGATAAAGGTTTTACTTATATTTTAAGTAAAAAGCCTAATACTGGTGATAAGAATAAAGATTATTACATTATGCAAATGGCTGTTTGGTGGTATAAAGACATTGTGACAGATACAAATAATAACTTATCTACAAATTTTAAAAATTACTGCACCAATAATCGTTCTAGTCATGATGTTTGTAATAGAATTTATGCTTTAAAAGAAGGGGCAAGAACATATGTTGAGCCAAGAGGTAATATAACTTTTAGTACAAATACAGTTAATTTTACTGAAGAAGGTTCATATTATGTATCTGATAAAATCAGAGTATCTACTAGTAATTTAACAACTAAAAACAATTTATTATTAAAAGGTGCGCCAAACAATTCAAGCATTATTAATAATACAGCAACATCTACAAACGGGAGTGGAACATTTCAAATCAGAGTTCCGAAAAATTCAGTTAAACCAGGAAATACAATAAGTTTTTCGGTTGAACAAGAAGGAAAGTATAATACTTATTCAGCTTATGATTATTATTATGGACCTAATTACCAAAAAGTAATTTATGATGTCTTATATCCAACTAGTCATCCGACTTATAAATCTAAAGTTCTAACTTTAAAAGTGCCAGAAGCACCAACACCAAAACCAGTTTATAAAAACTCATTAACTGTATATAAAGTAGATCAAGATGGTTATAATTTAAGAGGTGCAACGCTTTCTTTATATAGCGGTAATTGTCTAAATAGAGTTTGTTACTCGAATGATCTTTATGCTACTTGGACATCTTCTAATACTCCAAAGAGATTTAAAGATTTACCAAGAGGATATTATACAATCGTTGAAACTCGAACTCCTACTGGCTATGAAACAGCTAAAAAAGATTTAATTTATATAAAATTTATAGATGAAAATTATAGTTACACAATGATTAATATCAAAGAA
>JAQUDY010000050.1 GCA_028685445.1 Bacilli bacterium | reverse complement strand
CATAACTTAAAGTTATTACAGTATACAGAAAATCCACATTCATAAGCGAACGCCTATAAATGTGGATTGCAAGCCTTACTATCCAGTTATCTCTACTTATTCTCCTGCGTTTGCTTTTTCTACCTGATTTTCATTAATAACCACCTAGAAAATATTTTATCATAATGCTAAAAAAGAAGCAATATATCTTAATTGCTTCTTTTAAGTATTACTTATCAATATTTTTAATTACGAGAATTAATTTTACATCAACAAAATAATAACATGCACTAAGTAATACCCGCGTGCATGTTATTATAATGGATTATTTTTCTATTTTTAAATTACCTGTTATTTCCATTTCATCTTCTAAGGCTTGGTAATTTAAACTCATTCCAATTACAAAAATATAACTTAAAAAGTAGATCCAAAGCATTAATACAGCTATATTAGATAGCCCAGCATAAAAAATATCATATCTTGCAAAGTTATTTATCCAATAACTATATACTCCTGTTGTTAATATCCAACCTATTGTAGTAAATGCTGCTCCGAAATTTACTCCTGATGCTGGAAGCGGTCTATCTGGGGATATTGTGTAGATAACTTTAATGAATATAAACATAATTACCCATGAAATTGGTCCTTGTAATATTTCTAAAATACTTGCTACTGTAGATTTTATATTAAAATAATCAACCGCATCGATAATTTTAGTTCCAAAAGCAGGGACTAATAAAACGAACAAGATTAATGTCACTATAACAAAAGTTAATAGTATAGCTTTTATTCTTCTTTTAATCCAAGAGGATTGTTTTATATTGTATATTTCATTACTTGCAAGTATTATAGAATCTGCACCATTTGATGCTATATAAAACATTGCACAAAACACTATAAATAATTTTAAATCTAATGTTTTACCACTTATAATAGGAACAATCATATCTACTATATTTCTACTAAAGTTAGCATCTAGTACTTTTATCATTGAGTTCATTGAAACACCGAAATACGTAGCTCCATAACCTATTAAGGTTATTATGGGAACTAAGGAAAGTATTACAAAAAAAGCTAATTGCCCTGGTAATACTGCCATCTCTGGTTTACCCATTATATTCCAAACTCTAAGAAAAAAATTTTTTATTTTATTTTTTGTTTGTTTCATTAGTAGCCTCTAAATTAACTTTGTTTTCACGCATTTGAATTGTGGCCTCTGATAAAGCATCGTCTATTAATTTTAAATCATCTACAATCATACTAAAGCCAAAGGCTGCTCCATATTCGTATGGTAAGCTTTTAAATTCTCTTACCAATTTTTTCATATAATTTAAAACTTGTTTTTCAGAATATCCTACTAAGTAAATCATAAATTCATTACCATCAGTACGCATAATCTCAGAATTATCTAGCTGGGTTTTAATTAAAATATTAGCTGCAGCTTTAATTTGATTATCTCCTTCATCATGTCCATATGTATCATTTAAATATTTAACATTATTTAAATCAATTATAATGATTCCTTGTGGATAAACTGTATTTTGATTCCAAACATTTTTTCTCTCATTTAGATAATTACGATTTTTAAGTGATGTTAACAAATCAACAAACTTAAGTTTTTCATCTTTTTTTATTTTGGTACTTAGGTTTATTTTATTTTTAGTATAATAAATAACACTTAATATTATTAGCGAGGTTCCAATAGTTGCTAATGTGTATTTTGCTATTTTAGAAATAATATTACCACTATAAGATGCTGCTTTATAACTAATTAAACCTTGATTAATCATTTGTTTTTGGTCTAAGCTTGTTACATAACTGCTAAACAATTTATAAAAAGCATCTGTGTTATTGATATATTCAAATCCATAGTTGTTATTTGTGTAACCTGTATATCTTATATTATAATTTTTTATTTCTGTATTTACATTATAATCATAAGTATTAGCATCTATTGCTACTGTTTTTTTATTCTTAACTGCTTTTAATAAATCTTTTTCATTATTAGCAGTTTCTAATTTAATTTCTGGGATAGTACTTAAATATCCATATAAAGAACTATTTTCTAGAACAGTTATCTTTTCAGTATTTAATTCTTTTACACTAGCTACATTAAAATCTTTTTCTAGTGGGCTAATAATATAATATTTATTATTTAAATTAGTATATATTTTATGTTTGTCACTAGTTATATTACTATTAACAAACATTAAGTCTATTTTTTCATTATTAAAGTTTTTAATTAATGCCTCTGAAGTTTTGTATTTATTATAAGTAAATTCTACTTTACTAAATTTACTAAAATCAGTTAAGTAAGACATTGCTATACCACCATAATTAGAACTAGCTAATGTTTGATAAGGAGTACTTGGTACAAAACCATAAACATAATCTTTATTAGTTAAAGTATCAGTTTCTGCTTGAGTTAATCCTAATTTTTCTACATAAAGATTATATACATAATCATAGTATGTATCGCTATAATGATTTTTTATCCAATCATTATAATATTTTGTTAGGATAGAATTAAATACCTTATCGCTTCCAAGTCTTATATAAAAATTAATTATTAAATCACTAAAGTGAAAATTAATCTTATAATTTTTACTTAAAACAGAATCTAAATAGGATATCTTTGGTACTATAATATATTTTACTTCGTCTTCTGATAACGCTTCTAATAATGTTTCTTTAGTATCATATGTTTTATATGTCATATTACTTTCATAGACATTTGATACTCTGTTTAAAGTATTATTAGTAACACCAATTGTAGAACCAGTTATATTACTAAAATCAGTGATAACTTCTTCGCTTTTACTTAATAATATATAATAATCTTTGTATATTAAAAGGTCACTACTTGTTACATCTTTATTTACTACAAATCCTAAACCTGATGAATCAGTTAATGAACTAGTAGCTTCTTTATTAAAAGATATATTATAAGTTTTTTCAAAATCTTCTAAAAAGTCGAAAAATACCCCATTTCCATTATAACCAAATATATTTAAATCATTAGGAACATTAATATTTATTAAAGTAGACTTATTATTATCTAACCACTCTTTTTCTTTAATACTTAATTTGTTTGGATCATATAATAACTTAAAAAGTACGAAAAGAGCTATAGATGTTGCTATAACAGTTATTATAATGCTCATTACTATTTTATTTGTTTTACTCATATCAATCGCCTACTCACTAAAATTTGTCCAAGAAATTATTGTACTATCACTCTTTTTGTAACCCATTACTGAAAAAGACGCATCTTCTTTATCATCATTTTTTAATAATGAATATGATATATCATAAAATGCTTTTTCATCTTCAGTAAAAAAGTCTAAACTATCAATAGCTATTTTTGATGCATCTTTAACTTTTCCTTCTTTAACATATATATTAATATAAATTATTCTTCCTTTAATTCTACTAGATACTTTCTCAACTTGTTTATCTTTTAAAATAGATTCATGTAGCTTACTTAATCTATCATCGGTAATTTTCACAGTTTCTATTCCATTTAACCTGTTTCCGTATAAATCACCATTATTTTGAGATATTATTACATATATAAAAGATACCGCTATAATCGCTAAGCAAAAAATAACGATTCCCATTAGAATAACAAACACTCTATTATTATTATAAAACCCTTTTAATTTCTTCATAAAATCCACCTCTTAAGTAATTTTATTATACTATAATAACTTTTATAATTCAATTTAGAATTATATCTAGTAGTAAAGCTAATTAACTATAAAAACATTCGATTTTTAAGATTGTTTTTCTTTCCTTTTTAGTGGAGCAAATTTTTCCTATTTAGTGGAGTGAATCTTTTCTATTTAGTGGAATAGAGATGTTTTTTTCATAAAGCTGTATATAATACTAACAAGAGGTGTGATTATGATTATTAATTATAAAAATAGAATAGTTGATGGGCTAATTAAAAAAAATTAAAGTCATTTGGAGCTGTAATTATCGAAGGCGCCGAATTAACAGGTAAATCATCTTTCTTAATGATATTAAATGGAGGAAGTAGTTCTTATAAAAGAAATGATGGCATATATGTAATATCAATTGGAAATCTAAAAAATTAGAAGTTAAGCATATCTTCTAATTTTTTTTCATCCCAAATCTCTATACTTAATTCTATTGCTTTATCATATTTAGATCCTGGGTTATTTCCAACTATTACTATATCAGTATTTTTAGTAACTGTTCCTGTCCATATTCCGCCTTTTTTCTCTATCAATGATTGTATATCACTTCTATTATAATTATCTAACACTCCTGTAACTACTATCTTTTTATTTAAGAAATTTTCATTTTCTTCAAGAACATCTCCTATATATAAAGTATTAACACCTTTTTCTTTTAATTTATTAATTTGTAATAAATTTTCATCATTGCTAAAATATTTATTTAGATTATCTTTTAAAATAGGTCCTATATCTGGAATATCAATTTCTTTATTTTTTGATACTAAAGTTAAGTTATCAATAGTTTGATATTTTTTTGCTAAAGTTTTTGCTGTTTTTTCTCCTATTCCTTTAATACCTAAACCAAATAGTAGTCTTTCTAAAGAGTTTGTTTTTGATTTATTAATAGCATCAAGTAGGTTTTGGATTCTCTTTAAACCAAAACCTTCAAGCTTCATTAATTCTTCTTTTTTTGTTTTTAATTCATAGATATCTGAGAAACTTTTTATAATATTCATATTATAGAAATCTTCTATTATTCTTTCTCCTAATCCCTCTAAATTCATAGCTTTTCTACTAGAAAAATGAATTAAAGACTCTATATTCCTTGCTGGACATAGCTTATTAGGACAAATTAAATCTATTTCAGATTTTGTTTTTTCTAATTTTGTAGTACAGATAGGACAATTACTTGGCATAATGTAATCTTTTTCTTTTCCAGTTCTTTTTGATAATACTGGTTTTACTACCTCTGGTATAACATCTCCAGCTTTACGAATGATAATTGTATCTCCCAGTTTTAAATCGCGCATTTTTATATACTCTTCATTATGTAGTGTTGCTCTTGTGACGGTAGATCCCATTACTTTTACTGGATTAAATATTGCATTGGGGGTTATTAGACCAGTTCTACCTACTGTACATATTATTTCTTTTAATACAGTTTCAACTTCTTCAGCAGGAAATTTATATGCTATAGCCCATTTAGGTGTTCTAGCTGTTGCACCTAATTCTCTTTGCATAAAAATATCGTTTACTTTTATAACTATTCCATCTATTTCATAATCTAAAGATTCCCTCCTTTTATTCCATAATTCAATATAACTAATAACTTCATTTATATTTTTAAATATTTTATAATTTGGCTCTACATTAAAACCTAACTCTTTTAACTCATTTAAAGCTTCATAATGAGTTAAAAGATTAGATGTAGGATTATGATAGAAAAATCCAGATAAATTTCTTGACTTAGCTATTTTACTATCTAACTGGCGAACAGAACCCGCTGCAGCGTTACGAGGATTTTGAAACAAACTTTCATTATTTTTTTCTCTTTTTTTATTTAGTTCCCAAAAACTATTTTTAGGCATATAAATTTCGCCGCGGACTTCAACATCTACTTTTTTGTTTAGTCTAAGCGGGATGGATTTTATGGTCTTAACATTGTGAGTAATATCTTCTCCAATATAACCATCTCCTCTAGTAGCAGCTCTTTTTAAAATTCCTTTTTCATAGACTAGAGAAACTGATAATCCATCTATTTTAAGTTCGGCAATGTATTTAGGATTTTTAAATTCTTTCTTTATTCTGGAATCAAAATTTAAAAGGTCTGTTTCATTAAAGGCATTTGATAAACTCATCATCGGTGTTTGATGATTTACTTTTACAAAACCATCAATTACCTCTCCTCCAATTCTCATTGTTGGAGAGTCTGCTCTTTTTAACTGTGGATATTTTTTTTCTAAATGAATTAATTCACTCATCCAGTTATCCCATGTTTTATCATCTATACTTGGATTATCAAGTGTGTAATATTCATAGTTTGCTTTTTCTATTAAATCAATTAATTCTTCATATCTTTCTTTCATTAAGATTCCTTCCTTTTATTAAGCTACTTTTTTAATGCTTTTGTGATTTTTTTGTAATTTTCTTGTTCCTGATTTAAATACAACTTCTATTAAACCATTATCTTCTTTTATTACCATGCCTGTTCCATGAATAGTATGCTCTATAATTGATCCTTTTATAATATCATTGTTATCTTTAGTATACATATCAGCTTTTCTTATTATGGTAGGCTCATTTTTAGCTAAACTTTTATCAATATACTTATTACTTATCTCAGATATAAATCTTGACGGCATATTTAGTTGTTCTTTTCCATAAAGTAATCTTCTTTTAGCATTTGTCAAATATAATCTTTCTTTTGCTCTAGTAATTCCTACATAACATAATCTTCTTTCTTCTTCTATATTATTTTCTAAAAGAGACATATTATGTGGGAATAAACCTTCTTCCATTCCCACTAAAAACACTATTTTAAACTCTAATCCTTTAGCAGAGTGAAGCGTCATAAGAGTAACTTCATTACCATCACTTTGATGATTCGAAACATCACTAATAAGAGCTATTTCTTCTAAAAAATCGCCTAGATGAACAGAACCTGTTCTCTCTTCATAAGAAGCAGTTATACTTTTAAATTCATAAAGATTATCAAGTCTTAATTCATCTTCTAATGCTCTAGATGACTCTAGTTCCCCCTTCATTCCAGATAACTCTAATACGGAGTCGATTAATTCTGTTAAACTAGAATTTTCACTTATTTCTTTTAGCTTTAAAATTATCTCTTTAAATTCTAATTCTTTTCTTGTAGATAGGGATTCAAACATAGTTGTATTATTATTTATAGACAGTTCTTCTAAAGCAGCTACTGATGCTAAACCAATTTTTCTTTTAGGAACATTTATTATTCTTCTTAAACTTATTTCATCATCTTGGTTATATATAAGCCTTAAATATGCGATTAAATCTTTTATCTCTCTGCGATCGATAAAAAAGTAACTACCAAAAACTTTACAAGGAATACCTTTTTTTAAAAAC
>JAQUDY010000049.1 GCA_028685445.1 Bacilli bacterium | reverse complement strand
AGATACCACCAGCAAAAAACTATAGTGTTTCAATTGCATTATTTGGTATACTGAAATGAAAAAAATGATGGAAATGTATGGAACAACAGAAGAAGAACTATTAAAAATGGTTGGCGATAAAGAAATGATTTCTTACGATTTAAAAATGCGAAAAGCAATTGATATTCTTAAAAATAATTAACTCTTAGGAGTTTTTTATTTTAAAATTTTTTTAATTTTAAAATAATCTAAAATAACAACAATAAAAATAAAAACTATCTCAGCAAAAATTAAAGAATATATACCTATTTTAAATAAACTTAAAATAACAATCATAAATAGTTTTGTAATAATTCCGATAGTAGTGGTTTTCATACTATATTTAGCATATCCTAATGCTTGTAGAGTACTAGCCATAGGAGCTTCTAAATAATAAAAAACAAAGAAAAAAGAAAGAACTTTAATATAGGAAACTCCACTTGTGGTATTAAAGACCAACATTAAAATATTTCCTGAATAAAAAAAGAAAAAACAATTAGCAATAGCGCCTAATAAAAAAGCCCAAAAAAGAGATTTTTTATAAATTCTTTTTGCTTTAATTTTATTATTTGTATTTTTAGATATTTCAGGAATTAATGCGGTTGATAAAGCCGTGACAAAAAATGTCGGTACAATTAATAAGCCAATAACATATGTATTATATATAGCATACTGAGAAATGATGTAATTACTTTCATATCCTACGAGCAACATAATAAAAGTCAAGACAATTGGTTCAAAGAAAAATCCGATATTTCCAATTATTCTACCACCAACACTTGGCAAACTAATAGATAAGACTTCTTTAATAGTACCAAGATCGGGCTTTATATCTTCTTTAACTATACTAAATTTTTTTGGTAAAAATAATAAAAATACAATAATAGAAATAATTTCAGACACAATATTAATTAATATGTAACCAGAAACAGCGATTATTGTTCCAAACTTTAATAAATGTGGAAGAACTAATATAACAATTAAAAATTTAAATATCTGTTCTATAACATTAGATAAAGTATGAGGCATCATTTTTTGTTTACCAAAAAAATAGCCTCTAATAATACTAGATATTGATACAAACGGCAATACAAACGCTAAACAAATGAGTGGAACATGCGCTCTAGGTTCATGAAGAAGATTATTACTTAAAAAGCTTGCTGATAAAATCAATATTAAAATCAAAAATAAATTTAATATTAAAGAAACCGGTATTATAGAAAACATTACATTCTTTCCACTTTTTTGACCTTTCGCTATTAAGTTAGATATAGCAATTGGAAAACCAAGCTGGGTAATAGTAATTAACAAGCTATATGTTGGCATAATAATCGCATATATATTTATCCCATCAGTTCCAATGACTCTAGTAAAATATATTTTTATAATAAAACTAAATAGTTTTGTTAAGATTCCGCCAATCATTAGAATTATAGTACTTTGAATAAATTTGTTCTTCATTTAATCTTCCTTTAAAAAAAACTAACTTTGTTATATAATAAATATATGAAGGACGATTAAATTTATTTAAGGAGAATAAAAATGGATAGTTTTAAATTTAATAATTTAGAGGAGTTATATCAAAAATTAACACCTGCATTAAATTCAAAAGTTATAGAATTAAAAAGAAATAACATTAATTATATTAATGAAGATGATATTTGGAGATATTTACATAAAAATTATTGGCAAAATTCCCAGAAATTAACTTTAGGTGAGATGGTTAATGATATTTTATCAACCCCAAATAGTATTTTAGAAGATTATATGGTCAAAATTCTTCAAAATAGAATTAAAAAGAATAAAGTAAATAACAAAAAGAATAGAGAAAACTTATTATAAGGAGACTACATAATGTACACAATAAATTATATCTTAAAGAAAACTAAAGATAATGATTTTACTTCTAGTGAGCTAGAAATGATTAATGAAGCGTATAAATTTGCTAAAAAAGCTCATGATGGACAGTTTAGAAAAAATGGAGAACCTCAAATAAACCATGCTTTAATAGTAACTGGAATAGTAGCAGATTTAAATGTTGATGCAACAACTATTGTAGCAGCATTGCTTCATGAAACTCCAACATTAAGTGGAGTTACTTTAGATTTCATTGAAACTAAATACGGAACACAAGTAAAAATAATTATAGATAACTTAATTAAATTAAAAAAACTCAAATTAACAGATTATAATGAATCTTCTAGTATTTATTTAAGAAAAGTATTAGTTGGTATTAGTGAAGATGTCCGCGTTTTAATTATTAAATTAGCTGATCGATTACATAATATGAGAACTGCTGATGCTCTTCCAGAATCTAAAAGAAAACAAAAAGCAAAAGAAACTATGGAAGTTTTAATTCCTATAGCTCATAGATTAGGCATTAATAGTATAAAAAGTGAATTAGAAGATTTATGTTTAAAACACGGTAAACCTGATATTTATAATGAAATCTTAGAAAAATTAACAGGAACAAGAGAGTATCTTGCCAATAATTTAGAAGAGATGAAAAACAATATATCGGATATTTTATCTGATCATGGCATTAAATTTCAAATAAAAGCCCGTGTTAAAAGTGTTTATAGTATTTATAGTAAACTTACAACTGGAAGAAAATGGTCGGATATTTACGACATTTTAGCTATGAGATTAATTGTTCCAACTGAAAGTGATTGTTATTTAGCAGTAGGATTAATTCATTCAAAATACCGCTCAATTCCTAAAAGATTTAAAGATTTTATCGCGATGCCTAAAGCTAATATGTATCAATCACTTCATACTGCAGTATTTGGAATAGATGGCAATATTTTTGAAATTCAATTAAGAACTCCTGAAATGGATGAAATTGCTGAGCATGGTATAGCATCTCACTGGTCATACAAAGAACATGGAAAAAGTATTCAAAGTTTAATGGAACAGAAATTAGAGCTATTTAGAAATGTTATTGAAAGTAATATTGATGAACAAAGTGATGAAATATTTGCTCGAAATATGGAAGAGGAATTTTTAAAAGAACAAATATATGTTTTTACTCCTAAAGGCGATGTCATGGAACTTCCATCAGGTTCAACACCAATTGATTTTGCTTATAGAATTCACTCAGATGTGGGAGATCAAACAGTCGGTGCAATTGTTAATGATAATATAGTTCCGCTAGATTATGCATTAAATGATGGAGATATAATCAAAATTAATACAAACAAAAGTGCTAAACCAAGTAAAGAATGGTTAAACTTTATTAAAACTACTCAAGCTAAAAATAAAATTAAATCATACTTCAGTAAGCATGATCGAGAGTCATATATTGAACGAGGAAAAAATCTACTTGAAAAAGAAATAAGAAAACAAAAATTAATTATAAGTGAAGTATTAACTGATGATAATATTAATAAAGTACTTAAAGATTTAAAAATATCTTCTTACGAAGAACTATTATTAAGCATTGGGTCATTAAGATATACATCAGTTTATATAGTTAACTTAATCTTTGAAGATAAAAAGTCAGTTCAAGATATTATGTTATCAAGAGTTAATAAAGGCTCAAATGCAAAAGAAAATTATAAAAATGATGTAATTGTAGCAGGAACAGATAATATATTAGTAACAATGGCTGCTTGCTGTAATCCAGTACCAGGTGATGAGATCATTGGTTATATTACCAAAGGAAAAGGTGTAACAGTTCATAAAACAGACTGTACTAATATATCTAATACTAAAACAAGATTAATTGATGTTTCATGGAATAAAGAGTTAACTACTAATAGCTTATTTGATGTAAGGATTATTATTAAAACTAATTCCCTTAAGAATCATATTTTAGAGATAGTAACAAAAGCAAGTTTAAAAAGTGTTTCAATAAATAGTATTAAAGAGTATAAGACTGATATATCAATTGATTATGAATTATTTGTAAAAGTTAAAAATAATGAAGAATTAAATTCTTATATAGATGAATTAAAATTATTAGACTTTGTACTGGAGGTTATAAGATGAAAGTTGTAATTCAAAGATGTAAAAAAGGTAGTGTTTCTGTAAAAGGTGAAATAATTAATAAAATTGGCACAGGTTTTGTTATATTAGTAGGTATTGCAAAAAATGATACAGAAGAGGATATAAACTATTTAGTTAGAAAAATACTTAACTTAAGAGTATTTGACGATAATGATGGGATTATGAATAAAAGTATTTTGGATGTGCAAGGAGAAATTTTATCAATTAGCCAGTTTACTTTACAAGCAAATACTAAAGATGGTAATAGACCAAGTTATATTAACGCAATGAGTGGGGATGAGAGCATCCAGTTATATGAAGACTTTAATAATAAATTAAATGAGAAAATAAAAACCTATCCAGGAATATTTGGAGCAGACATGTTAGTTAATATAGAAAATGATGGACCGGTAACAATTATAATAGATTCTCAAAATAAATAAAAAGCACTAAGATGCTTTTTTTTCATTTTTTTGAATACCTATTATAGAACCAATAGTACTAGAGACAATAATAATCAAAAAATATAACAGTGTATTTAAACTATAATTATTTTTAAAAAATAAACTAATTATAAACATTACGATAGATAGTAATATACCAAATAATATTCCATTAATATAACCTTTTTCTTTAGTTTTCCTACCGACTAAATAACCGGAAATTAATGATGTTATTATTATAATAATAAGTAAAGAAAAACTAAAAGTTTTTATATTAAATAAGTTTAAAATAGATAATATAATAGGAATTAAGAAAATAACACCTAATGGAACTAACATTATTTTAGAGAATTTTATCAATTTATCAATCAATTTAACCACCTAATTTAAAGTTATGAATTTAAGTTTTTTTTATGCACTCATTCGCACATTTTGCATAAGTTCTAAGAAGAGTGGGAGCTCCAAGCTTAGTTCCGCCAAAGTATCTTGCAATAACTAAAATGTGACTATTTAAATTGTTTCGCTTTAAAACGTTAAGTATTTGAATACCAGCAGTATTATGAGGTTCTTTATCGTCTGTTTTGCTAGCTGTATTTAATAATATATAAGCATACGGATAATGTACTGCTTTTTTATGTTCTTTTTTTATTGTATTTAAGATTACTTTTACTTCATCACTGGAATTAAGAAAATATAAATAACCATAAAATTTACTTTTCTTTTCAACAATTAAAGAGGTACTTATTAATTTCATTTAACCACCAGATATAATTATACACTAAAATTCATTATTTTGTTGTATACTATAAATGTGATGCACATGTTTAAAAATGAATTAGATTTAGTCCCAAGTAAACCGGGATCATATCAAATGTATAATAATAATGATGTTATTATTTATATTGGTAAAGCAAAAGACTTAAAAAAACGTTTAAGTTCATATTTTCGTGGAAAAAACAGTGGAAAAACAGCTAAAATGATAAGTGAAATTTCATATTTTAAATATATTATTACTGATAGTGAGCTTGAAGCTTTTATTCTAGAGTTAAATCTAATCAAAGAATATAGCCCTAAATATAATATCTTACTTAAAGATGATAAAAGTTATCCATATATTGAATATACTAAAAAACCTTTTCCGTCTTTAAGAATAGTAAGATATTTAAAAGTTAAAAAACATAAAGATAAAATATTATTCGGTCCTTACGTTAATGCGTATGCTGCTAGGAGAATAGTTAATCTTATTAATAGATTATATCCTCTTAAAAAATGCCCTGGAATGCCTAAAGAAGTTTGTCTCTATTATCATATTAAAGAATGTTTAGGATACTGTGTAAAAGAGATTAGTGAAGATGAAATAACGAAGATGGAAACAGAAATATTATCTTTTTTAAGAGGCAACGAAAAAATAATTAAAAACAAAATAATAGAAAAACTTGAATATTACTCTAAAGAGATGAATTATGAATTAGCATTAGAGTTAAAAAATGAACTTGAGTATATAGAAATAGTTCTTGAAAAACAAAAAGTAGAATTTTTAAATAAAGAAAATATTGATGTAGTTAATTATTATTTTGATAATGTCTATCTAGCTATCGAATTTTTATTTATTAGAAGTGGTAAATTAATAGGAACTTTTAATGATATATTTACAGTTACAGATAATTATATAGAAGAAGTAGAAACATATATAGCTTTATTTTATCAAAAAAAAGAAATACCAACTGAAATATATTTTCCTGAAGAACTTAATTTAGAAACATTAAAATCAGTTCTTAAATCTAAAGTATTAACTGCAGAAAGAGGGAAAAAGAAAAAATTATTATTATTAGCTAAAGATAATGCTAAAATTAATCACCAAAATAATTTTAAAAAAGCTCAATTAAAGTTGGAAAGAACTAAAGGCGCTAATGAAGAATTATCCGCACTTTTAGGGATAAATATTAATAGAATCGATATTTTTGATAACTCTAATCTATTTGGTTCGTTTTCCGTCTCAGGAATGGTAGTATTTATTAATGGAGAACCAGCTAAAAATAAATATCGAAAATATAAAATAGTATTAGGGAAAAATGATGATTTTAATACTATGAAAGAAGTTATATATAGAAGGTATCAAAGAGCTCTTTTAAATAACGAAGAACTGCCAGAGTTAATTATAGTAGATGGTGGTGTAAATCAAATAAGAGCAACAAATGAAGTATTAGATGCTCTTTTACTAGATATAAAAGTTTGTGGGTTAGTAAAAAACAAATATCACAAAACTAATGATTTAATTGATGGTAAATCTTTAGAATCTTATAATATAGATAAAACAAGTAATTTATTTCACTATTTAACAAGAATTCAAGATGAAGTACATAGATACACTATTAATTATCATAAACAAATAAGAAGTAAAGGATCTATTTCCAGTGTACTTGATAATATCCCTGGAATAGGAAATGTTAGAAAAAAAGAATTAATAAAAGCATTTGGTAGTGTAAAAAATATGAAAGATAAAAGCATTAATGAACTAGCTAAGCACCTACCTTTAAAAATAGCTACTAATTTATATGATTTTTTAAAAGAATTAGATTAAGCATAATTAGTATAAAATAAGCAATTTTTATTTTAGATTTACTTGACAAAGCATTATAATTACAGTAAAATCATAGATAGATTTGTTTTGAAGAACAAAGGTTTATAATAATATATTATAGAGAGGGCTACTTTGGTGTAAATGCCTATAAG
>JAQUDY010000048.1 GCA_028685445.1 Bacilli bacterium | reverse complement strand
TGATTGTTCTTCCAATATTAAAATTGAGTATAGAAAAAAAGTGTTCGATTATTTCTTTGCAAAAAAGAAAAAAATAGATAATGATAGCGATATTGAGTTGATTGAGTTTGCTATCGTCAATTGTAGTGTAGTAAATAAAAAGTTAGATATTAATTTAATAAAATTAGGTCAAAGATTTTATGAAGAAAAAAAAGATTATAAAAATTTGCTAAAGTGGTTAAACTACTATGATTTCGATGTTTTAAATACAGAAAAATTTGGTAACAATAGATATAGTGATTATGATTTGTATTTTTTAAAAAAGTCAAAATGTTTCCAATTTTTAAACAAACTTGAAGATTTAGAATCGTTACTAGCGTTATATCTAAAAAGAAAAATTTGTGATAGAGATGTTATATTCTTTTTAAATTATCATTTGTGTAAATCGTATTTTTATAATAAAAAAAATGATAAAGCTAATGAAATATTTCAAGAGTTACTCTTAATCAAAAGAGAACCATATTTATTAGTCTTACCAATTAAATATATTGATATTGAAAATAATAAAAGAAACTACTTGTTGATGTTAGAGTTATTATTAAGATATGGAAAAAGATTAGAATTATATATATATGACTCTATTATTAAGTTTTTCAAAAGTAATAATTCTGATTTATATAACATTTTAATTGACTTTTTAGAAGTGAAAGATGAAAAGATTGTAAAATGTGAAAAGACTCAATTTAATGATACCTTATATAATTATTTGATAGTACAATCTGTTATCGTAGATAATTTATATGAAGGTAAAATAGAAAGAATAACAAAAACAGGAAATGGTTTTATTAAATGTTCTAAGTTTTCTGAAAATATTTTTGTAAATAAACAATTTTTGTTTAAAAGGAAAGTTAAAAGCACAATTCGATTTTTTATAATAAATATTAATGATGACAAAGGAAATAAGAACATTAGTGCAGTGATATTGAAGGAGGTAAAATAATGGCATATTATGCAGTTAAAGTTGGTAAAAAAGTAGGTGTATTTGATAATTGGGATGAATGTAGCGAATCTACTAAAGGTTTTAAAGGGGCAAAATACAAAAAATTTAGTACTATAGAAGAAGCAAATATTTATTTAACTCAAAGTGACGAAGAACAAGTAATTGCTACAGCAAAAGAATTATTAAGTTTAGCTGATATAAACGATAATGAAATAATAGTTTATACTGATGGATCATTCAATAAAGATTATGATTATGTTTCATATGGATGTGTATGTTTATCAAAGAATAATCCAGAATATAGAATTAGTGGTGTTGCTGTCGATAAATATGATAGTAACCAAGTTTTTGGAGAAATAAAAGGAGTTTTAGAAGCACTAGATTATGCCATATATAAAGGTTTTAAAAAAGCTTATGTTATGCATGATTATGAAGGCTTGGGAAAATGGATAACTAAGGAGTGGAGATTGAAAAGTCAAATTTCTATGGATTATAATGATGAGATAGAAAAAAGAAAAAAGTCAATTGAAATAGACTTTATTAAAGTTGCTGCACATACTGGAAATAAATATAATGAAATAGCGGATAAACTAGCTAAGTATGAATTAAAATCTCTTGAACCTTCTAAAGAAGATGATTATGGCTTTAAGAGCTATAGGTATAGTGACGAAATTGTAGTAACCTCTTTAAATAAAATGAAATTATTAATAGACAATTTTAATTATACTGAGGAGGAAAAATCAAATCATTCTATTTTTACGTGTGTAGTAGGAAAAGAAAAATTAACTTTTCAGAAATATCATTTTGATAGTGGGAATTGTCTTATAATTCCTAAACAGAATGAAATGATATTTCAATTGCTTTTAAGCTTTTTGAATGATAAAGATACTATTGATACTATTTTGTTAAACCTAAATTGTAATAATAATACTAAAATTGACCAAAATAGTATAAAGAAAAAATTATATGAAATAGCTCCAGCTTTAGAAAATACAAAAATTAATATAGATATTTATAGATTATTAGTACAAGGCATATATAATTTGTTTTTAGAAATAGATTATGTTGAAGATTCAAGTTATATTACAGCGCCAGTGTTAAGAGCTATTGAAGGACAATTAAAATTTGTTTTTAAAAATGATTTAAATATTATAGTTACTACTGGTTTTAGTTATTTTGATTATGATGGCACTAGACACTTTTTGCAGAAAGTACATGCAGAAAAAATTGATTCATCTAAAGTGGATTATATAAATAAGTGTTATAATTACTATAATGCCATTAGACATAAAATATTTCATTTTGGTGATTTAGATATTTCAGATACAAAAACAATGGATAACAAGGAAAGTAAAGAAGTAATTGTTAGTAGTATTAAGTTGATTGAAGAATATTATAAATAAGAGGGTGTAGATATGGAGAGTTACCAAATTTTATATAGGACAAATAATCTTTATTTAGTAACTATCAAAACTATCTATAATGTTGGACAAATAATAAAAAAATTTGAATCCGATATCCTAATTGGAAGTAATTTTAATGGTGAAATTGTTTTTGATTTATTATTATCAACAACAAGTTTAAATTCTGCCGATAGGTTTTGGATTTTTACAATACAAGATGGAAAAATGGATTATACAAGTAAGAGATATGGAGAATTAGATACAAAATTTCTAGAAATAATGAATCAATTTTTCAAAAACAATAAGAAGTTGTTAAGTAATTCTCTGTTATTTAATGTTGATGACTTTTAGGCGACATTTTAGGCGACAAAAAACTTAAATTTAGGTGATATTGTATGATAATAGATAAAATCTAATGTTTACATATCCCTTTATTTATAAGACTTTAAGTAATACACAAAGTGAAATTCAGCAGCCCCCTGAATGACGACCGAAAGGTCGTCTCTTTTTGTGAAAAACAAAAATAAAAACAGAAACATTGTAAATAAGAAGACTTTTTAAAAATAATTAATCTTATATTTTGTTTATATGTTATAATTTTTAGATAGGAGAGATTGAAACATATGTATAACGAAGAAAAATTTAATAGAGATTTTTTAGCTTTATTTAACTTAGAAGATGTTGCATATTATTATCATGTTACTGAAAAAGATATGTATGAAATCATATTTAATGAAGGTTTAATAATGCAAGAAAAAGAGCTTTTTACTAAAATGATACCTATAGATGAAGAAATAATAAATGATCCTCTTCACTTTGTTACAGATGAAAAGAATAGAGGAATAAATATAACTACAGGCAGCATAATATTAATAGGAATTTTAAAAGAAGAACTAGATTATGCGGTTAGAAAAAACATAAAGAACTCAAAACACTGGAACGAAGAAACACTACCGGAATATGTTTTAGACTCTCAATATATAATAGGAAGCATCGATATAGATAATTTGGAATTAACTTTAAACGAAAACTACTTATTAGCGGCGGATTTAGATTTTGAAAGTCAACATAAACTTTATTAAGAACTCAAAGTTCTTTTTTATTTTGTGATAATAAAAAAAAGTTAAAAGCATATTTTTATATATGACTTATAGGAAGAGGAAAATAATGTTATCAGATTTAGAATTTATTATCCAATCATTAACACTTAACATTTTTTATTTAACTAATATTAGAGGGTTTTCATTAAATATAACACTTTCTTTTTTAAACCGTGAATGCATTGATACAGCAAAAGAATATATTATAAAATCAGAAAAAATTCTAAATATGTTTGTGGACAAAATAAATGATTTTTTACCAGAGAATGCGATTAAAGGAAACTTTTTAGTATCTGAGTATACATTACCTTGTGAGATTTTAACTGAAAATCTTTTTAATATAAAATTAGATAAAGCTATTACTAATAAATTGCTATTATTAAAAAAACATCATTTAGAAGAAGAACCTAAAGAAATGGTTACTTTAATGACAAGTGTAAATAAAGAAACATATGAGCTTGCAGTAAAATATATAGATTTTTTAAAGTCAATTCTTAATGATATAAAAACTAATAAACTATTTTCTTATTCGTCGCCTTTTGTTATTAGAACCATGATAAAAGCAATAGAATTTTATAATGAAATGATGCTTCGAAACATAAAAAAAGTAAGAGCAAGTCCAACCTCTGTTTCAAACTACGAATACAGAGTTATCGAACTTATGAGAAATATAGCTACCTATATGTCATTAATAGTTAATCCTGAAAGAAATGATGTATATATTAAGTTTAATTCTTTTTCAGTAGAGTTTTCACATTTAAGAGACTCATATTTAAATGTTGATTTAACTCCAAAAACAATGATAGAGTTAACAAAAAAAACTCAAAAATCAATCTTTAGGTACTCAAATTACTTTAAAGAAATAATTAAAGAATTATTAGATAATAAAGTTTATTTTATAGTAGAACCAATATTTATAGATGATTTTTACCGTGCTGCAAACTATATAATATATAATTTAAATATAATCGAAACCTCAATTATGAAAGAGCATTAATTTTTTATAATAATAAATATTATTTAACATCATATTTTAATATAGGAGCGATTAGATGAAAAAAATAAATATAAGAAGAGTTATTAATAATAATAAATTAAATTCAAGTTATGGAACGCAATACATAATTGAAGAAAATGATAATTTATATGATATAGCATCAAGATTTAATACAAGTGTTTCAAAATTAAAAGAGCTAAATAATTTAACAACTAATTTGCTTACTCCTGGTGAAATCATTACTATTGACACTCTTTATGATCCAAAAAATCCTTCGCTTTATAAAAAATACATAGTAGAAAAAAATGATACCTTATATAGTATTGCTTATAATTATGGAATGACTTCTGAAGAATTGCTCGAGATCAATAATTTACTCGAAGACACCTTAAAAGAAGGTGAAACAATCTTTGTTTATAATAATTTGCCCTTATTAAATAATGAGATAATTTACACTGTTAAACCTGGAGATTCATTATATTCAATAGCACAAGAATACAATACTACAATAGAAAATATTATGTCTCAAAATTATTTACTTAATGAAAATTTAAAAGTTGGAACAAAACTCATAATAACTCTTGGGATATTAAAAGAAAGTAAAGAAACAGAAACACATATAGTGTTACCGAATGATAATCTATATTCAATTGCTCGTAAAAAAGGAATTTCAGTAAAAGAATTAAAAGAAATGAACAACTTAACATCAGATGATCTATCTATTGGTCAGCAACTTTTAGTTCCTAAGGAAAATCCAAATGAGAGAAGCGCTTAAGGTAGAGGTTTACGACAACACAGATATAGACTTTTTAGCCAGACTAATGAGAGCTGAAGCTATAGGAGAAGGAGAATATGGAATGTTATTAGTAGGAAATGTTGTTGTAAACAGATTGCTGTGTAATTCACCAGATTTTGAAAAAATAACCACACTTCAAGAAGTTATATTTCAATCCCCTGGAGGTTTTGCAGGGGTGCAAAGCGAATTATTTAAATTATCATCAACTCCTGAAGAGCAAGCACTTGCCCAAAGAGTTTTGGATGGTGAAAAGTTTTGGCCAGCATCTAGAGCTTTATGGTTCTATGCACCTAAAAACAATGAAAAGTGTTTGACAACTTGGTTTAATCAACAAAATATTGGACAATATAAAAGTCACTGTTTTTACGTACCAGAAGAAGGACAGTGCTAGAAAAGAGGAAAAATGTTAAACAATGAAGAATTATTAAAAACATCTTTAGTTACTGGATTATCTTACTTAATGATATTAAGAGGGTTTTGTTTAAATATAAACTTTTCTTTACTTGATAATAACCAAACTTATAAAGATTCAGCCTTAGATTTTTATCAAAAATTTACTGACTTAATAAAAGAACTATTAAATCACGCAGATAAAACTTTAAGTGAAGATTTTTTAAATAGTGAAATAATAATCAATAGATATACTATACAATTAGTTGAGCTTACTGAAAAATTATTTTCTACTAATATAGCTTTAGAAATAGCTGGTGAAGTTGCAAATCTTTCACCAGGAACAGCAGAGGATGTATCTGATGAAACAATAGAACAAATTAATATGATAAATAAAGTAACTCTAGTAATAAGTTTAAACTTCTTAGATTTTTTGAAAGATATTTTCGAAAAAGAAATTAATAATCAATTGTTTTCTTATTCATACCCATTCTTAATCAGAAAAATGATGGAAGATGTTAATTTATATATCTTGATTTTAGAAAGGTTAATAAGAAAAATTCCATTAGATCCAACTTTTGCTTTAGACTATGAGTATCAATCAATGAATTTATTAAAAGCATTTGCGATGTTTTTAAGAAGTTATATAGATCCTAGTCGAAGTGATGTTTTAATAAAAACACAATCATTTGTAATAGAGATAGAACATTTATTAGAAGATTATAAAAAATTAGGTTTAACACCAGAAAACCAAGTAATTTTGACTGAAAAAGGTAAAAACATAGATGAAAGGTTCGGTGAGTTTTTAGCTCATATAATTGAAGAATTACTAAACTCAGAAATATATTTAACAATAGAACCAGTATTTTTAGATAACATGTATAGAGTTGTTAATTTATCTAGATTTTTTATATTTGATCCCAAACATAATATCCAGACTAAGGAAATAATTCAATGATAGAACATAAAAACTATTTATCATATGTCTTAGAAAACAATTTGGCCATTTCTAAATTTATGTTAGACCATTCTCTTATAGTTTTAGCAATGATAGCATTTAAAGATAAAGAAATCAAATCTATTTTTGAAAAAGAATTTGAAGAATACGAAGAATTTATTTTAGAAATAATCCCGTTTAGTTATAATAAAATAACAAAAAAATTTGCTGAATCAAATATTTTAATTAGCGATTATACTATAGCGTTAAATGACAAAACTTGTGAATTATATAAAGTTCAAGATAATAAAGAAATTAATAATAATTGTGTTAATTTAATATTAAATGCAATGACAAATGATTTAGATATCAATCAAGATGATTATTTAAAAATAATTTCTTTTAATAAGAAATCATTGAATAAATTAAACAATAGTTTAAATATTTTACATCATTTAAAAAAAGAGTTATTTGATGATAAGGTACAAATATTTTTTTCTCATGATTTTATAGATCATTTAATTAAAGAAACTGAAACATTTTTGTATACGTTATTATTTTTTGAAAAAGATATGAATTATACTCCAACTTATGTATATAGTTGTAATTTTTATTATAATTTATTTTTAAAAGACCATTTAGTTTATATAAAAGAAATGACTTTTACTATAAATTTTAA
>JAQUDY010000047.1 GCA_028685445.1 Bacilli bacterium | reverse complement strand
CTCATCATTAAAAAAAGAAGACTTTATAAGGTCAGAAGAAGCAGGTGCAGACGGGTATATACTAAAGGATGCATTTGCAGAAGATATAATTTATGCAATTAATATAGTTTTAAGGGGTAGAAAATTTATTGATCCTGAAATCACTAAGTATCAGCATGAAAGTCCTAATAGCAGTTTTGAAGATTTAACACCAAGAGAATATGACGTCTTGGTTGAATTAGGCAAGGGTATGAGTAATTTTGAAATAGCAAAGAAATTATTTATATCAGAAAATACTGTAAAAAAACATGTAAGCAGCATTTTATTAAAATTAGACTTAAACCATAGAACACAAGCAGCTTTATTAGTAAACCAGTTTTCACCAGGAGGTGTGACTTATGCATAAAAAAGTATTTGGAAAGAAGTTTATTATTTCTATTGTAATAATATCAACTTTTAGTTTAATGGGGGTAGGATATGCATTTTGGACTCAGGGTTTAGTTTTGGAAACTAAAATAACAACTGCGAGTATATTTACTACATTTAAGGTAGATGAGAAAAAGTTGCCTTTAGAAAATTGTGAGAGTTTTAATATGAAAGTTATTGATGATAGCAATTTGAAAATAGAAGGGTATGTTTATCCATCCTTTAAAAATGATATTCCAATAGTAATTGAAAATCAAGGAACTATACCTTCAAAATTTAGCAAACTAATAATTGAAAATGATGGTGAGATTACAAAACATAATGATACATCAACTACTAAAAATAAATTCACACCTATGAGTAAATATAATGGTACAAATGATGTTATAGATATGAATAAGATAGTTAATCCTAACAATGAAACAGAATCTTTTACTTTAAATATAGCAGCATCTGACAGTGAAAATAATAGTATAAATAAATTAAGTAATTATTATATTGATTCTGATGTAGATTCATCAGATGATGAAGGAGAAATTGAAAGGATTGAAAATAGGGTAAATCAATTAAATGATGATATAAGTAGGTTAAAAGAAGAAATTAGGGAATATGATAAAGAAAAAAAATACAATTTCTTTTATAAGTTATTATTTGAACAAGGAATATAATTACCAGTAATGCTGTGGGGGTAAATATGAGAAAAGGAACTGTAATAATTATAAGCATAGCATTAGCTTTTATATTAATGTCTGGGGGATATGGAATATGGACAGAAAATCTTAATGTAAAAGGTGATATAACAGTTGTGCCAGATCCAAAGGTACTAGAAGGAATGAAACTAGATTTAGAAGATTTGCAATTAGAATTGACAATTGCAAAAGAAGATTTAGAAAGGGCTATTGAACAGCAAAGACTTGAGGAAGAAAGATTAGAACAAGAGAGGTTACTTGCTGAACAACAACAAGCATTATTAATAGAAGAGAGTTTAACAGAACAAGTTCCAAGTCAATTGAGTGAATCTATGGCAGCTAGTCAAATAGTTGAAGAAATATCTATTAGCAATGATGCTATTGATGAACCAATTCAAGAAGAAGTAATAACTAATGAAGAATCTAAAGAAGAATCTATCAAAGAAGCAGCTGAGAAAGAAGAACAGGTTGAAGTTGAAAAACCTATGCAAGAAGAGCCAAAAATCGAAGCAACTAAAGATGAATCTAAAATAGATAAGGAAGAAATAAACGAAAATCAGGAACAAGAAGAACCATCAGAAGTTAAGAATGACACTACTACCAGTGAGTCTTATATTGATAATACAGATACAGATAATAATAATAATAATATAGAACAGAAATAATAGTAGGATATTATTTAATATCCTACTATTTATCTTACCTAAAGGAGGAGAAAAATGGAGACAACCCCCAAATATTCACCTACAAGAATATCATCTAAAAGAATAACTTTATTAATTATTCTTTTATTATCAATATATTTTCTAGAAAATTCTCGTATTACTAATTATGTTGATAGTTATATATTTTCATATGTAATTACTCCTTTACTTTGGGTAATTGTTGCAATTATAGTCTATAAAATTCCACATATGAAGACTATGGGAAAATTAAAACACAGATCTTCATTAAAATTTTGGACAATTTACTTTGGAATTATTTATGTGGTAATTACATTATTAGCCGGATTAATTGATGGATTAGGTAAAAGTCCATATTCTCACACATTAAAAGGTATATTAATGAACATTGCATTTGTTGGTTCTGCTTTAGTAGGAAGAGAATTTATAAGGAGCTATTTAGTTAATAGTTTTGCTAAAAAAGAGAGCTATTTTATATTTGTATTGATATCGTTGTTTATGACAATAACTAAATTTTCAATAAATAGGTATTTATCCATAGTAAATTTAAAAGAATTAGTGCAATTTTTAGCTGAATTTATGATCCCAGAATTTTCTCATAATTTTTTTGCAACATATTTAGTATTTTTATGTGGACCTATTTTATCAATAATATATTTAGGAATCATAGAAGGATTTCAATGGCTTTCACCAGTTCTACCTGATTTAACTTGGATAACAACAGCTTTAATAGGTATAATGTGCCCTATTTTTTTTCAAATGACCATGCAGTCTATATACTTAAATACCACTAAACAAATTAAAAAGAGGGAACAAAATGATGAGAGTCCTGTTGGATGGCTGTTTACAAGTGTTATATCTATAGGAATCATATGGTTTGCAGTTGGGGTTTTTCCCATATATCCTTCAGTTATTGCTACAGGAAGCATGGAGCCAATGATAAAACCAGGAGATATTATATTAGTAAAAAAGATAATGGACATGGATGGAATAAACGCTCTTCGGGAAGGTGATGTAATTCAATTTAAAAGAGATAGTATTCTTATATCTCATAGAATTATTGAAGTTGTTGATGACGATAAAGAAGGTATAAAATTTAGAACAAAGGGTGATAACAACTCAGCAGTAGATAGTAATTTAGTAGAAGCACAAGATGTAAAAGGTACCATTGAATATACCATCCCAAAAATCGGTTGGCCTACACTATTGATTAAAAGTGATAAAGAAATAGATTTAGATGATATAGTTTTTTAAATCTAATACTTTAGTAGTATAAAGATTATACTAAGGTTCATTAGAAAGTATACTTTCGAGTGGAGCATAAAAATTTTTCCTAATTTATAATATGAATTATGAAAGATACATAAAAATTTAAATTTAAAAAGGAGAAATAAAAATGAAAAAGAGTAGATTATTAGCTTTAACGCTAGTAGTAGCAGTAATGTTGGTTGGCGCTGGTTATGCATATTGGAGTGAAGCATTAACAATTACTTCAACAGTAAATACAGGAGAATTAGATGTTATGTTCGTAGAACCAGCTGATATTAACGGCGATCAAACTAAATATCAACCAAATGCAGATTGTACTCCAGCACTTGATGGACATAGTATGAAAATAACTTTTCTAAGAGTTTATCCAGGACTTAAGAATGATTTTGAATTTACTTTAACTAATACTGGAACTTTAGGAGCATTTGTTGATGATTTTAAAATTGATGAACATAATTTCCTAAATATTAATTTAATTCGTTGTAATAGCATTATGTTTGCTGATAATGATGGTGCATTTATTGAAGATACTAATTTTACTGGAGGATCTTATGCTCAAGCATTAGCTTATCTTAACGGTTTAAATGATGGAAATGGAGTTTTTGTAGATACATTACGTACTGACAATACTTATGAAGCACAATCTAAAAAAATAAAATTTGCAATGGAATTTTCACCAAAATTAACTGAAAAAAATTTTGTTGAAGATGTTACTTATTTCTTGAATGTAAATGCAAATGTACATCAATTTAATGGTAGATAGAATTATTAAAATAGTTTAAAATATTATTGATTAGTAAAAACCCTTATGTTAGGTTAAAACTACATAAGGGTTTTTGTAAATGGGTTGCACGATATATAATTTAGGGGGGGTTATAATGAAACTAAAGATAAATAAGAAACTAAAAATTACATTAATTGTAATCACAATTATATTAATTGGAATTAGTTCCCTGTTATTATACAGAGAAGTGAATATTCCGAACTATGAAGAGCAGAATAATACACTATTTAGTTATAATAATAAAGGTACAGTAAATTACCAAATCTTTCTTAAACCCAACAATTTATATAAAGAAAACCCCTTAGGACCTGAAAAAATATATATCACTGAATTTGTGGACTATTTAAGTACAAATTTTAATTATGAATTCTTAGGAGATAAAGAAGCTGAAGTAAAGGGAAAATATAATATAATAGCGAGAGTTACAGGCTTCACTTATGAGGGAGAAAATTTTATATCCATATGGGAAAAAGATTATCCAATAGTTCAAGATAAAAATTTTAGTTTCAATGATGAAAGTAAATCAATTAATGAAGAAGTTAACTTATATTTAACTGATTACAATAAATTTGTAGAAGAAACAATACAAGCAACAAAAATAAACTGTGATACATCATTAACTTTAATAATGGAAATAAACTTCACTGGACTAACAGAAAAAGTAACATTCGAAGAAAATATCTCTCCTAGTCTAGTTATTCCATTAAATACTCCGCTATTTAAAATAACAACTAATAATATAGATAAACCTGGGGCAATAGAAGAGACTATCCAAGTTCAATTGCCTTTAGACAAAAATAAAGTTACACTCATTGGAATAGTAATAAGCATTAGTGTTTTAGGATTAATATTTTTATTATTTTTTACTAAAGATGCACCTAAGAAGGATGCTCTAGAAAAAGCACTAAATAATATATTTAAGAAACATGGAGCTAGGTTAGTTGCATTAACAAGTAATGTAAACACATCTAATGCTAAAAATGTAGTTTCAATAAATGATTTAGTTAGACTAGCTGATGAAATAAATAAACCTATCTTTTATAAACATAGCGAAAATTATAAAGAAATAAACAAGTTTTTTATTATAAATAATTATGAAATATTTGTTTTTGATTTAGAATATTTAATACCTAAAGAAGAAACGGTAATTGAAAGTGCTTCTGAAAAAATTTAAAAAGTTAGAAATAAATTAGTAATCAGAAGGAGTGATTTATTTGAAACTTTATAGTACCCTTTTTAAAAGAGCAATTAGGTTTTTAATTATAATAATAATTGTAGGCATAATAGCCAGCAATTTAATTGATTACACTTTTTCTGCATTTACTAATTTAGAACCTAATATTACAATTACAATAAATAATAATGGAAACAGTATAATAAATGGCAATTTATTTAATGGTTTTACATATCCAAGCTCACAGGAGGATGCCGAAAAGGGTATAGGCAGCATTAGTGGTGTTATTAGAATAAATAATCAATTTAACAAAATAGACGTACATACATTAGCCATAGGAATTAATAATTTAAAAAAATCAGACGGTACATTAGTTAGTAATGAGGTATTTGATTCTTTTATAAATAATGTTAATCTCAAGGTTAATAAAGGAGTACTATTTAATTTTGATAAAACAATATTAGAATATACTAAATTAAAAGATATTCTATATATAGAAGATAATGAACAATATCAAGGATATCTGCTAAGCTCTAATGATAAATTTAGTATTGATAAAGGTCATTCAGTAGATTTAAAATATACATTGCAAATGAGTCCTGAAGCTGGCAACGAATTGCAATCTATAACTGCTCAAATGCCCATATATATTAATCTTATGGAATCTCAAATTGATGATGATGACAATGACAATGACAATGATAATGATGACGATAATGAAATCGTAATAATCAAAGATTCAGAAGTTCCTGTGGCTGAATTAAATAAAGAAGATCATTTCCAATACATACAAGGTTACCCTGACAATACAGTGAGACCAGAAGGATTAATAACAAGAGAAGAAGTTGCAGCGGTATTCTATAGACTTCTGGAATCAAATTATAGAATTAGCGTATTAACAGAAAATGTGGACTTCTCAGATGTAAATTCTGGTAGATGGTCAACAAAACATATAGCTACATTATCTAATGGTAATATAATAATGGGTTATCTTGATGGGAGTTTTAAACCTGGCAATCCTATTACAAGAGCAGAATTAGCTACAATAGCAACAAAATTTGATAAGCTAAGCGCTGCTCAAAGCAACAGTTTCAGTGATATAGACGGTCATTGGGCAATTGAATATATCAATTCTGCAGCAGAAAAGGGTTGGGTGAAAGGATATCCCAATGGAACATTTAAACCAGATCAATATATAACCAGAGCAGAATTTGTAACTCTGGTAAACAATGTATTAGGAAGAGGAGTACATAAGGAAAATATATTAAAGGAAGCAATGGTATTTCCAGACTTGTTAGATACAATGTGGTATTACGAAGCAATGCAAGAAGCTATTAACAGCCATCTTTATATTAGGAATGAAGATATGACGGAACTATGGATTGAGATAATTTACCCAAAATTAGATTTATAAAGGATTTGAAGGAACCGCTGGGACTGTCCCCAGCGGTTTTGTCTTGTTTTAGAATATAATAAAAAATATGTTTGGCATTGCATCCAATATAAGTTATAATGTTAAAATATCAGGAGGAATAAGATGCTAAAGAATATTTTTAAAGTTATGATTCAAATTGCAATAATATATTTTATTTATTTTACAGGGAACTTCATAAGTGGTCTTATTTCAGATTTTATTGTAATTCCGGGAAATATTATAGGGATGGTTATTTTATTGTTGCTATTAAACACTAATTTATTGAAACTTTCCATGATAGAAGAAACGGGAAATTTCATGATTAAATATATGGGATTTTTCTTTGTTCCGCTCACAGTTGGGCTTATGGATTCTTACTATCTGATTAAAGACAGTATAATTCAAATTCTAGTTATTTTAGTTGTATCGTGTATTTGTGTTATGTTTGTTTCAAGCAAAGTGACAGATATATTGATTTCATATAATGAAAGGAAAAAGACAAATGATTAAGGATATATTTACTTCTTTGTTTTTTATTGCACTTACATTATTGTTTTATGTGTTTAGCAATAAAATGAACAAAAAATTTAAATCAGCTGCGTTAAATCCAATATTGCTTGCTGCAATATTAATAATTTTACTTTTAATTATTTTTAAAATTCCGTTTTCAACATATAATAAGGGTGGGGAAGTTATAGTAAGTGTTTTAGGACCTATTGTTGTTGTACTTGCAATTCCTTTGTATAAAAACAGAAATGATATTATGAAAAATTTTCTGCCTATTATTGGAGGAGCAACAGCAAGTATAGTAGCATCTGTTGTGACTGTCATGTTATTGTGTAAATTGTTTAAAATAGATGAAACCATTATGCTTTCTTTGTTATCTAAATCAATTACAACGCCTATGGCAGTTGAATCAACAAAACTGTTAGGAGGTAATGAAGCTATAACCATAGCAGCAGTTGTTA
>JAQUDY010000046.1 GCA_028685445.1 Bacilli bacterium | reverse complement strand
AATAAGTGATGCCGCAACTAAGTTATTACTATCATCCTCATAACCAATATAATCATAACTAAAACCTCGTTCACCCATATATCTAGCATATGCTGAACTTTGACAATAATTACGTAATGGATGATTAGCTGCAAATTCATCAAAACGATCAATTGTTAACTCTACTAATCGCATAGTTTACACCTCAAAACCATTATAACATAAAAGATTTAAAATTAATTTAACTTGCTTATAATTTACATTTAATTTATAATTTAATTAGAAAATGGTGATAAAAATGAAAATAAAAGATATTTTTGCAAGAGAAATTTTAGACTCTAGAGGAAATCCTACAATTGAGACAGATTTAGAGTTAGAAAATGGTTTAAAAGTAAGCTCGAGTGTTCCAAGTGGTGCATCAACTGGAGAAAATGAAGCACTAGAATTAAGAGATAATGATAAAAAAAGATACCATGGAAAAGGAGTGCTTATTGCAGTAAATAATGTTAATACTATAATAAGAGAACGGTTAATAGGTTTTGAATTAAATCAAAGTGAAATTGACACTATTTTAAATGAATTAGATGGAACAAATAATAAAAGTAAATTAGGTGCTAATGCTATCTTGTCTGTTTCCATGTGTGTATTAAAAGCTTTAGCAAAAGTTAACAACAAAGATGTATATGAGTATATTGGAGAGAATTATAATTTACCAGTTCCAATGATGAATATAATTAATGGTGGCGCTCATGCTAATAGCGGTCTTGAAATCCAAGAATTTATGATTGTTCCCATGTTAAAGACTTTTAAAGAAAATTTAAGATGTGGATCAGAAATATTTCATAATTTAAAAATAATGTTAGAAAAAGATGACTTTTCCACATCTGTAGGAGATGAGGGGGGCTTTGCTCCAAAATTAAGTTCGAATGAAGAGGCCTTAAACTATATAATAAAAGCAATAAAATTAAGTAACTATAATCCTGGAGCTGATGTTTTAATAGCTCTTGACTGTGCTGCTAGTGAATTTTATGATGGAAATAAATATACTATAGATAAAAAGAAAATATCAAAAGAAGAATTAATAAAATACTATGAAAAGTTAGTTAAAAATTATCCTATTATTAGTATCGAAGATGCATTTGCAGAAAACGATATAAAGTCTATGCAGAAATTAACTAAAAGCATAGGAAATAAAATTATGTTAGTTGGTGATGACTTTTTTGTTACAAATATAAAATATTTAAATGACGGTATTATAAAAAAATATAACAATTCAATTTTATTAAAACCAAACCAAATAGGAACAATTACAGAAATGTTAGAAACTATAAAACTAGCTAAAGACAATAATTTTAAAACAATTATTTCACATAGAAGTGGCGAAACTGAAGACACTTTAATTGCACATTTAGCTGTAGGACTTAATCTTGGTTATATAAAAACAGGATCTTTATCACGTGGTGAAAGAATTTGTAAATATAATGAGTTATTAAGAATTGAAGAAAAAATAGAAAAAAACAATTAACTTGTTTGCTTTTAAATACAAAATATGTTAAATTATTAGAGAAATCGGGTGAAAAACATGGAAACAGCATTATTGATTATATCAATATTATTAATTGCAATTGTCTTGTTACAAAGTAATAAAGCATCAGATGCCGGACAAATAATTACTGGTGGAAACTCAGAATTATTTCAGAACCAAAAAGAAAGAGGTTCCGAATTATTCATTAGCAGAGTAACCATGATTCTTGGTATGGCGTTCTTTATAATATCATTTATCTTATATATTATTTAAATAGAGTTTAAGACTCTTTTTTTTTGTTGAAAGTTATTTGTCTAAAAGTGTTTATAGAAAATCTTCTCTATGTTATAATTTGTATAGGAGCTAAAAAAATGAAAAATGATATCTTAAAAATTTTAAAAGCTAAAAAAGATGCTCAAGACATTATGACTATTAATGATCTATTAAATCTTAGTACAGCTAATGAATTAAATTTATTACAAAAGGAATTAGATAATTTAGTCGAACAACATATTTTATTAAAAACAAAAAAAAGTAAATATATTTTATATGATAATTGTCAAAATTTGCGTGTTGGAAAGCTAAGCGTAAATAAAAAAGGAAATGGCTTTTTGCTTTTAGATGATAAAGATTTATACATTAATTATAATAATCTAAATGGTGCTATAAATGGAGATTTGGTCTTAGCTGAATTATTTTATTATGAAAATGATCTAGAAGGTAAAGTAATAAAAATTCTAAAAAGAAATATAAAAAATTTAATTGGTACAATATATTTTAAAAATAAAAAACCTATTTTTAAGTTAGATAATGAAAAAAAATCTATAGACATAGAATTAGATTTTTCTAGTACATCAAACTGTGTAGACGGAACAAAAGTTTTGGTAAATGGCATAAAAGAAATATCAAAAAACAAATATTTAGGTAAGGTAGTTAAAATAATAGGACATATTAATGATCCTGGGGTAGATATAAAGACAGTAGCATATAAATATGGAATATATGATGAGTTTAGTAAAGAAACAATTGAGCAAATCTCAAAAATTCCTAATCAAGTATTATCTGAAGAATTAATAGGAAGAAAAGACTTGACAGAAGAAATTATATTTACTATCGATGGTGATGATACTAAAGATATAGATGATGCTCTTTCTTTTAAATTCGAAAATAATATTTATACTTTAGGCGTACATATAGCTGATGTAAGTTATTATGTTAAAAAAAACTCATCGCTTGACTTAGACGCATATCAAAGAGGGACAAGTTCATATTTAGCAGATTCAGTTATACCTATGCTTCCACATAAATTATCAAATGGAATTTGCTCTTTAAACCCAGGTGAGTTAAGATTAACAATTTCTTGCGTTATGAATATTGATCAAAATGGAAAATTGCATAGTTATGATATATTTCCATCTTATATTAAATCAAGAAAAAAGATGACCTATAAAAATGTTAATGATATTATCATGCGCAATGAAAAAATAGTAGGATATGAGAGTTATGAACAAACTTTAAAAGAAATGAATCAATTAGCAAAAATATTAAGAACAAAAAAAATAAACCGTGGTTATATTGATTTTGAGATTGATGAGCCAAAGTTAGTCATGGACGAAAAAGGAATTTGTATTGGAGTTGAAAAACGTCTTAGAGAAGATGGCGAGAAATTAATTGAAGATTTCATGATTGCAGCTAATGAAACAGTGGCAACTCATCTTTTTAATTTAGATTTACCATCTTTGTATAGAGTTCATGATGTTCCAAAATCAGATAGAATAGAATCTTTTTTAAGTTTAGTTAGTTTAATGGGGCATACTATTATTGGAAAATTTAAAGATTTAAATCCTAAATCAATGCAGAAAATATTAGAACAATTGCATGATAAACCAGAATTTAGCATCTTATCATCAATTTTACTTAGAAGTATGCAAAAAGCAGTATATTCTCCAGATAATATAGGACACTTTGGTTTAGGAAGTAATTGCTACACTCATTTCACTAGTCCAATTAGAAGGTATCCTGATTTAGTTATACATCGATTATTAAGAGAGTTTTTATTTGATTCTACTATAAATAATGAAACTATAAGTAAATGGGAGAAAATTTTACCAGAAATAGGTGAACAAACCTCATTAAAAGAACAAGAATCTATAGAAGCAGAACGTGAAGTAGACGATATGAAAATGGCAGAATATATGGAAAAGCATATAGGCGATGTATATAACGGAATTATTTCTGGCGTCACAAAGTTTGGTTTTTTTGTTGAACTAGAAAATTTAATAGAAGGGTTAGTTCACGTTAATTCTTTAAAAGGTGATTTTTATAACTATGTTCCAGAACAAATGGCATTAGTAGGAGAAAAAACAAAGAAATATTATCAACTAGGAACAGAAATAAAAGTTAAAGTAATAGCGGCTAGTAAAGAAGCTAGAACAATAGATTTCGAAATTTTTGAAGGTGATCAAAATGGAAATAAAAAATAAAAGAGCTTTTTTTGATTATTATATAGAAAAAGAATTGGAAGCAGGAATAGTATTAACAGGAACTGAGATAAAATCAATTAGAAAAGGCAGTGTCGATATAAAAGAAGCGTATATTAAAATAAAAAATAAAGAAGCTTTTATAATTAATATGTACATTGCAAAATATGAAGAAGGAAACAGATTTAACCACGAAGAAAGAAGAACTAGAAAGTTATTACTTCATAAAAAAGAAATAGAACGATTGGAAAATTCTTCAGCTAAAGATGGGTATACTATTGTGCCTTTAAAATTATATATAAAAAATGGAAAAGCAAAAATTTTAATAGCAACAGCAAGAGGGAAACATTTATATGATAAAAGAAAAGCATTAAAAGAACAAGAATTAAAGAAAGAGGTAAATTATAATGCTTTTTAAAAGATTATTAAAGATAACAATCTTTCTTATGTTTTTTATAACTTTAAATGTAGGAGCAGAATATAAATCTGTTATCGATATAACAAAAATGGATATCAAACAATTAAATGAAGCTTTAGAATTAAAAATAATAACAAGTGAAGATTTAATTAATATTTATCTTGAAAGAATCGAAGCATATGATAAAAATCACAATGCAATTATTTCAATTAATGAAAATGCTATAAATGAAGCAAAAGCATTAGATAAAGAAAGAGAATCAGGTAAACCTAAATCTTTACTTCATGGAATACCAATAATTGTAAAAGATAACATTGATGTTTTAGGATTACCTACCACTGCTGGATCAACTGCATTGAAAGATAATTTTCCTAAAAATAATTCTTTTGTTGTACAAAAACTTATTGATGCTGGTGCTATTATTTTAGCGAAGGCTAATATGAGTGAGTTTTCTTTTCAAGCAAATTCTTCAATAAGTAGCTATGGGACAGTTAAAAATGCTTATAATATAGCATACTCATCATATGGCTCTAGTGGGGGAGCGGCTGTTTCTGTAGCGGCAAATTTTGCTGCCGCTGCACTAGGAACAGATACAAATTCTTCTATTAGATTACCAGCAGCAGCAGCAAATTTAGATGGTCTAAGACCTACTGTAGGAATAATAAGTAGAAGTGGAGTCCTTCCATATGATTTAGAAAGAGACACAATTGGAACTTTAACAAAAACGGTTACAGACTCAATAATTTTAATGAATGTAATAAATGGATATGATAAACAAGATTATAAATCTTTTAATGAAAAACAAACGACATATGAAACAACGTTTGAAGATTTAGAAGGTATAACTATTGGAATTCCCACAGACTTTATAAAAGGCTCAAGTAGTAATAATTTACCTGAAAATCAAGAAATATATTCTGAGTTAGAAAGTTTAATAAAAAAAGCAATTACTAATTTAGAAGCTAAAAAAGCAAAAATAATTTATTTAGAAGAATACTATAATTATCAAACAGACCATTGGTTTAATAATTCTCTAAGTGGATACCTACTTTGTGATGGGATTAATAATTATTTTAAAAGTACTATAGGAAGCATAAGAACTTTTCAAGAATTAAATAAATCACCAGAGAAAATAACTTCCTTGGATTCATATATTGATTCTTGCGATAGTGATTCAACTAAAATAAATTCTAAAAATATGCTTAAAGAAGAATATAAAAATTATATCGACAATATTATCTTAAAAAACAATCTTGATATTATTATGTATCCAACAACAAAAAACAAATTATTAAAATATAACAACTTAAGTAGAACTCAAAACTTATCTGCTCACGCTTCTTCCACTATAAATTATCCCGCAATTGTTTTACCATTAGGTTTTGATTCTCTAGGGCTACCTTACGGAATAGAATTCATGGCACCGTCAAAAGAAGAACAACTGCTTTTAGAAGTAGCAAAAATATTTGAAAACATAAATAAAAATAATATAACACCAAGTATTTCGCCAACATTATATGAAATCCCGGAATCGGTAGAAAGTTTAGTTAAAAATTATAGGAAAGTTTATTTTAAAAAAACAAAAACTACTACAGAAAAAGAATGGTTAAAGAATGTTCAACATTATTTAAAAGGATACCCTAAAAATGAAAATTTCATAGAAGAATCAGAAAGTTTAAATCTAGAATATGTATTACAAAAAAAAGAAATAATTAAACAAAAGAATTATAATATGATCTTTAAATACACCTTAACATTAATTTTTGTAGCTTTTTTTGTAATAATGAATAAAAAAGTTATAATTTCAACTCAAAAATAGATTAAAATTTAAAAAAAACAGCATAAATAATCAAGTTCGTTAATTTTGTTGTATAATAAAGATAAATAATCATATATGAGCGTAGGTGGATTAAATGATTAAATTTATAATAGTAGAAGATACTATTGAATTTCAAAACATTATTACTAATGTAATTGACAAAACAATGTTTAGAACTCAAGGTGAATATTATATTGAAAAACATAACAGGTATAATAGCAAATTAAATAAAACTATCAAAGATTACTCTATTCAGAAAGTATACATCCTTGATATAGATTTAGGACCCAACGCATCCGGATTAGATATTGCTAAGGAAATAAGAAAAGAAGATTGGGATAGTGAAATAATATTTATAACAAGCCATGATAAAATGTTTGAAACTGTTTTTAGAAATATTTTTAAGGTGTTTGATTTTATTGAAAAATTTATTTCACTAGAATCAAGGTTAGAAAAAAACATATTAAAAATAATCTCTCAAAAAGGAGATTATGGTAAGTTCTGTTATACTAATAATAAAATTGATGTTAAAATCTACTATAAAGATATAACTCATATTTATAGAGATACTGCAGAAAGAAAAATCGTAATAAATACTACTAACAATAAATTTTTATTAAATAAACCAATATCAGAAGTTTTAACTGAGTTAGACGAAAGATTTGTCCAAGTTCATCGTGCTTGCATTGTAAATAAAGAAAGAGTCAATTTATATAATTGGTCTAAAGGTTTTTTTATATTAGATAATGGCAAACAAGTAGATTTATGCTCTAAAACATTCAAGGATAATATAAATGATTAATTATTATTATATCCCTAGTTATTTAACTACTGTTTTATGTTGTTACGTATTAGTTTTTTCTTATAGACATTTTTCAGATAATAAAATAGTTTTTAATAAGAAAAATACTTTTTTAATTTATTTGACAGCTATATTTTTAATGTTAAATAATTTAAATAATAATCAATTTTTAAAGATTCCTGTAACTATTATGGTTTTAACGATTCTATTTTCATTATTATCCAAAAAAACTTTTTTCAAAAATCTCTATTTGAGTATATTTATATGTATATTATCAGTAATTTTTGAATTTGTATTCTCTATTATCATGTCTTTAGTTTTAAAAGATATAAGCGCTGTAAATAATACTCTTTTTTCAAAAAATTTATTTTCCATTATTTTATTTTGGAGTTTCTATTTTTTGTACAATTTTCCATTTGTGAAGAATACATATTTAAAAAGTGTATATATGTTAAAAAAAGAAAAAAATATTAATTTATTAACTTACTTGTTTATTATAATAGTCGGATATCTGTATGCTATATATACTTTTGATTATAATAATTTTTCAATATATTATATTAGCTTATTAATAATCTTATCATTTACTTTTATAATGTATTTTTATTTAAAAGAGTTCCATAATAATAAAATGTTAAACCTCAAAAATAAAAGTTTGATGGAAAATCAAACTATGTATAGTAGTGTTTTAGAAGAATTTAAAAAAATAAAGCATAATTTGTTAAATGATTTTATTTTTATAAGTTCTCTATGTGACAAAAATAC
>JAQUDY010000045.1 GCA_028685445.1 Bacilli bacterium | reverse complement strand
TTTATCTCGCATTGTTTTATAACAGCATTTTTTAGCATATACATATATAAAGCTTCTAATTGTTTCATCATTAAATGAAGAGTTTTTTAAATCCGATTCTAAAATTAATAAGTCTTTTACTAAATCATAGGCATCTCCTACTGAAATATGCCCATAAGCAGAATCATAATAATCTTTTAATAAATGTAATAAATTAGCTTTAAATTCATCAGATAACTCTGATTTCATAAGTATATTTATAAAAACTTGATCCATAACATCTCACAATCCTATTCTACCATATAAAAAAGGTTATTAGTACTTAATTAACCCTTTTTCTATTTCTTCAAGTGCCCTACCTAATGGTTTTTTACTTTTATAATCTGATTCAGGCATTTGATAATGATGCGTTTCTTGCATCTGTTTACTTCGAGCTGATACAATATGAATTAAAATATATTTAGAATCAACTGTATTAAGTATTTTATCTATCGATGGATAAATCATCTTATCACTCTCCTACAATATTAATATACTATAGGTATTAACTCTTATGTATATTTAACAGAAAAATATACGTTTTATTTACAATTACTTACAGCAAGGGTTTTGATCATAAACATGAATAACTTGATTTTCTTCACAACAAGTATATTGTGGTATATACGAGTGGTTATAAATGTGATGATTTATAACTCGTGTATGAATTGGTTGAATATGAGGCACACAATGATTAAATTGACGGTTTATTACTCTTTCACACGGACATTCTATAATTGGTTGGCACTCCATTCCTGGTAAAGACATTGATGGCATCATATGTTCACTTTTAGCAAATTCCATATTCATCTGTGCACATCTATTATTTGTTTTAAACATAAAAATACACTTTCCTTTCTAGTGTATTTTATGTATATAGGCTTAGAGTGCTCATGACATTGGTTTATATCTGAATTTTAAAAAGGAAAATTCATCTTACCGCTAGATATTTTTTTCATCATATCTTTCATGCTATCAAATTGTTTTAATAATCGATTTACTTCTGCAACATCTCTTCCACTTCCTTTAGCTATTCTTTGTTTTCGAGTCATTTTTAGAACTTCAGGATGTGCTCTTTCGTATGGAGTCATTGAAAGAACGATAGCTTCTACATGAGCCATTTGTTTTTCATCAATTTTCAGATCACTTATTCCTGCTTTTCTTGCTCCTGGTAACATCTTTAAAATATTTTCTAAAGGTCCTAACTTTTTTATCTGTTTCATAGTGGTTAAAAAGTCTTCTAAATCAAATTTACCTCTTTCCATTTTCTTAGCTAAGTTTGAAGCTTCGTCTTCATCAATTACAGAAGCAGCTTTTTCAGCTATTGATAAAATATCTCCCATATCTAAAATTCTTTCTGCCATTCTTATAGGATAAAACTCTGATATTCCATCTAATTTCTCTGAATCTCCAACAAACTTTATCGGTATTTTAGTTAAGTGCCTAACTGATAAAGCTACGCCTCCTTTTGTATTACCATCCATTTTAGTAAGAATTGTTCCTGATATTGGTAATTTATTATTAAATCCTTTAATAACATTTATAGCGTCTTGTCCCATCATTGCATCTAATACTAATATTATTTCATTAGGATTTATTGCTTTATTAATATCAGATAATTCATTCATTAATTCATCATCTATATGGAGTCTTCCTGCTGTATCAATTATTATATAATCATGATTTTTTTCATTTGCATATAATAAAGCTTCTTGAACTATTATTCTTGGGTTTTCTTTTCCCTTGCTAAAAACAGGAATATTTAAAGATGAGCCAATTTCTTTTAATTGATCTATTGCAGCTGGTCTATAAATATCACATGCTACGAGTAAAGGTTTTTTACTATGTTTTTTTCTAACTAAATTAGCTATTTTTCCGCATGTTGTAGTTTTTCCAGATCCTTGCAGTCCAACAAGCATTATTATTGTTTGTTTTTTATCTACTACAAGAGGAGTATAATCATTTCCTAATAATTCTACTAATTCATCTTTAACTATTTTTAAAAAAACTTCTTCTGGTTTTAGACTTTTTGAAACATCTAAGCCTAAAGCTTTTTCTTTTACTTTTTTTGTAAATTCTTTTACTACCTCATAATTAACATCAGCCTCTAATAAAGCTATTCTTATCTCTTTTATAGCATCGCTAATATTGTCTTCGGTTATTCTACCCATACCTTTAATATTTTTAATAGCGTTGCTAATTCTATCTCCCATATATTCAAACATTTATATCACCTACCTTATAGTATACAAAAAAAAGACTTGTTTGTCTTTAGTTTGTATTTAAATTTTTTTTATTCTAATTAACATTTTCTATTTTCACGTATGCGGTAAAGCTTTTTCCTTTATCTACGTTTTGATTAGTGCTTGTTTCTGGGAAAAATAAAGTTAAAGTATAAGCATGAATTTTTGCTCCTTCTGTTGGGCTTACAAAGTTTCCGCTACCTAAGTTTATCGCTGATGCTCCTGTTCCAGTATTTTGATCAGTTGTTTTTGCTGGTATTATCGTTCCATTCTTTCCCGAGTTATCACTTGCTAAACGCCATTTTAAAGCATTAGCAGTGAAAGTGTTAGTCTGAACTTGTAATGTTAATTTATACGCCATATCAAGATCTGTTGTACTATTTCCAGTTATTGTAATAGTTTTTGTTGCAAAAGCAGCAGACTTAGGCGAAATATTAATTGCAGTTATAGAAGGTCCTCCTGCGTAAGTGATGTCCATAGTTCCAGATCCTACTGTTATTGACGTAGAATCTTCTCCGCCCGTTAAATTTGCTGAAAACCAAGCATATGAAATTCCAATTGATGTTATTAAAACTAGTGCAACTATTGGAAAAAACTGAAATAATCTTACTTTTTTTAGTCTGTTATCAAAATTGTTTATATTCATAATATCTCCATTTCTATTATTAAATTAAGATTATCACATAAATCTTTGCTTTTCAAAAATAACCTACTTTTATTTATCTTTTTTATTCTGTAAATGTTCAATAACTAATGTTGCAGCAACAGTTCCATCTGAAGAAGCAGTTGTTAGTTGTCTTATTTCTTTTTTTTCGCGGCAATCGCCTGCTACAAATATTCCTTCTCTGTCCGTCGTGCAATCTTGACTAATAATATAATTATCTTCGCTTTTTTGTAAAAGATCATCTACTAATTCTGTTTGGGCATCCATTCCTATTGATTCAAATAAACCATCTATTTTTAAGTTAGAAACCATGCCTTTTTGTTTGATCTTGATTTCTTCTAATTTTTTCTCTCCTATAAGATCTTCTACAGTCGAATTAAACATTATCTCTACATTAGCTTTTTTAAGCAGTTCTTTTTCTAGTTTTTTTTCTGATTTTAATTTATCTCCACGATAAATTAAGTATACTTTTGCTGCTATATCAGATAAATACAAAGCATTGCTAACAGCGGTATTAGCTCCTCCTACTACTGCAACTATTTTATCTTTATAAAAAGCTCCATCACATGAAGTGCAAAAATGAACTCCATTACCAACATATTTTGTTTCAGCATCTAAACCTAATTTTCTATATTTAGTTCCAGTAGCAATAATTACTGTCTTTGCATCATAACTATTATCTTCTGTAACTACTTTTTTTATTTCACCATTATGAATATTAATTACGTTCTCAAATTCATATTCAGCTCCAGAATGAAGTGCTTGTTCATACATATTATTAGCTAAATCTGGTCCAGTTATAGAAATAAATCCAGGATAATTTTCAACATTAATTGCTACAGCGATTTGTCCTCCTATTGTTTCTCTTTCTAAAATTAAAGTTTTTAAACCTGCTCTAGCTGTATAAATCCCAGCAGTAATTCCAGCTGGCCCTCCGCCTACCATTATTACATCATACATATAACCTCTCCTATTTATTTTCTTCTATGAATTTTTTTATATTTGAAATGTTTTTTATTTCATTAACATTTCCATCTTTTATTACAATTAAAGTTGGGGCTTGTTTTATGTCAAACTCTTTTGCAAGTTCTGGTTTTTTTTCGGCATCTATGTACTCATAATCTATTTTAGCTTTTGTTAACAATGTTTTTGCAGTCGTGCAGTTAGGACATGTTTTTGTTCCAAACAAGAAAGTTTTATCTTCTTGATGTTTAGCACAATTGCTTTTATCTATATCATAGCTTTTTCTTTGTTTATATTCTTGAGCTTTACCATCATTCCAATTTTTTACTGGTCGATAATATCCTGTTATGCGACTATATACTTCTGTTTCTTCTCCACATACTTCACAGTTTGGCATTTCTGATGCAAAGTATCCGTGATTTTTACAAACAGAATAAACTGGACTTAAAGTGTAATATGGTAGTTTATAATTATCGGCAATCTTTTTTACTAATGAAGCTGCTGCTTTCCAATCAGGTAACCTTTCCCCTAGGAATGCATGAAATACTGTTCCAGATGTATAAAGTGTTTGTAATTCATCTTGTACATCTAATGCTGCAAAAACATCTTCAGTATATCCTACAGGTAAATGAGAACTATTTGTATAAAAAGGTGTCTTATCTATAGAAGCGGTAATAATTTCTGGAAATAATTCTTTATCTTTTTTAGCAAAACGGTAAGTCGTACTTTCAGCTGGAGTTGCTTCTAAATTATATAAATCTCCGTATTCTTCTTGATAATCAGATAATTTTTCACGCATATAATTTAAAACATCTTTAGTAAATTTTTGTGATTTTTCATCAGTTAAATCTTGTTTGATCCATTTAGCATTAAGCGACGCTTCATTCATACCAATTAATCCAATCGTAGAGAAGTGATTTTCAAATGAACCTAAGTATCTTTTTGTATAAGGATATAATCCTTCATCTAAAAGTTTAGTTACAACATTTCTTTTTATTTTTAAAGATCTAGCTGATATATCCATTAATTTATCTAAGCGTTCGTAAAATTCTTTTTCATCCTTTGAAAGATAAGCTATTCTCGGTATATTTATTGTTACTACTCCTATAGAACCAGTAGATTCTCCTGATCCAAAGAATCCTCCTGATTTTTTTCTTAACTCTCTTAAGTCTAGTCTTAAACGACAACACATACTTCTTACATCCGATGGTTCCATATCACTATTTACATAGTTTGAAAAGTATGGTGTTCCGTATTTAGCAGTCATTTCAAATAGAAGTTTGTTATTTTCAGTTTCTGACCAATCAAATTCTTTAGTAATAGAATAAGTTGGTATTGGATATTGAAAGCCACGACCATTAGCATCGCCTTCTATCATAATTTCAATAAATGCTTTATTAACCATGTCCATTTCTTTTTGACAATCTTTATATTTAAAATTTTGTTCTTTACCACCAACTATTGCATTTAATTCTGATAAATCATTTGGTACTACCCAATCTAAAGTAATGTTAGTAAATGGTGATTGTGTCCCCCATCTACTAGGTGTATTTACACCATAAACAAAGCTTTGAATACATTGTTTTACTTCTTTTTGAGTTAAGTTATCAGCTTTTACAAATGGCGCTAAGTAAGTATCAAAAGACGAGAAAGCTTGTGCTCCAGCCCATTCATTTTGCATTATTCCTAAAAAGTTGACCATTTGATTGCATAAAGTACTTAAATGTTTAGCTGGAGAAGATGTTATTTTTCCAGGAACTCCACCAAGCCCTTCTTCTATTAATTGCTTTAAGCTCCAGCCAGCACAGTAACCTGTTAACATTGATAAATCATGGATATGAATATCACAATTTCTGTGAGCATCTGCTATTTCTTTATCATATACTTCAGATAGCCAGTAATTAGCTGTTATAGCCCCAGAATTACCTAAAATCAAGCCTCCTACAGAATAGGTTACCGTTGAGTTTTCTTTTACTCTCCAATCAGTTACATTTACATAACTATTAATTACTTCTGCATAATCTAACATCGTAGATTTCATGGATCTTTGTTTTTCATGTAATTTACGATATAAAATATATGCTTTTGCTACATCAGTATAACCCCCCTTAGATAAAACTGTTTCAACACTATCTTGAATAGCTTCAACATCAATTATGTTATCTTTTACTTTATCAGCAAAGTCCGCTGTTACTTTTAATGCTAAAAAATCAATTACTCCTTTGTCATAATTTGTTTCTTCAGCTTCAAAAGCTTTAGTAATAGCGTCTGTTATTTTTTCAATATTAAAAACAACAATCTTTCCATCTCTTTTTCTTACTTTATACATATTTATTCCTCCCACTTTCTTTGTATAAATTTATAATCCTCTAACTTTTATATTAGGGTATTTATCTTTTAATATTTTTTCAATGTTTATTAATTCTTCTTTAGTAAAACCATTTAAATCTTTTATAAGTACTGATTCATTATTTTCGAAATTTTGAATAAAATATTTGCTTTTATTATCAATTATTTTCAAAATATTTTCTATGTTTTTTAAACTATGATATTCTTTTATAATTGTTGTTCTAAATTCATAATCTATATTAGATTGCTCTATTAATTTTATCGTTTCTTTAATGCTACTAAAGTCATATTTTTTATAACCTGTTACTAAGCTATAATTATCTTTGTCATTTTTTATATCCATAGCTATATAGTCAATCAATTTTCCTTCTATTAATTCTTTTAATATTTTAAAATTACTTCCATTAGTATCAAGTTTTACTTTCAAACCTATTTTTTTGATTTTTTTAATAAAGTTCTTTATATCTTGTTGTAGTAATGGTTCGCCTCCTGTTATAACAACTTCATCTAATACGTTTTTTCTTTTTTCAATATAGTTAATAACTTCCTCTTCTTTAATTGAACCTTTTTTAAAAGGTATTAATGATGAGTTATGACAAAATGGACAATTAAAGTTACATCCTTGAGTAAATACTATACAAGAAACATGTCCAGGATAATCAGTAACTGATAACTTTTCTAAGCCACTTATATTTATATCAATCAACCTTCTTCCCTAGTTTTATCTTAGCAAAACTTATATCTTTTTTTGCTAACTCATTAATTAAGTATAATATTTTCTTACAACTTGTTTTATCTGGCAGTATAATTTCTAATGAGTTCCCACCTGAGAATAATCTTTGAATCTCTGCTTGTTTTAGATAATCATTTTTAATACTACTGAAATTTGAAATAAGATCATATTTACTATCTTCTGTAACATTTTTATTTATTCCATAAACAGCTTTATCTAAAGCCATAAATTCTTTTCTAACCAACTCGTCTTCTGGTTCATAAATAGCAAAATTTAATTTTGTATCATTTTCAAATTCGGTTATTTTTTTATTTAAAAATTTTAATATATCGATCATTAATTTATATTGTTTTGATTTATCTTTTTCTAATGAGATAACCCCTTCAGTAAGACCAACAACTCCTATTAATAAAACACCGTTTTTAATAACTTTACGAATTTTACCAGAGGTTTCTAATTTTTCATCATCTAATATATTATTTTTAAATAATGTTTCGTAATTATTCTTATTTTTATTACCAATTGTTTCAAATGATAATAATAAATTATTTTTTATAATTTCTAATATTTCTTCTAATTCTTTGTAAAAATCTTTAACTGGTTTTTGTTGATATTTTAAACCTAACCTACTCATATTTACTGAAGTTTTAGCAACAATCATTCGTCCAGAAGAATTTCTCTTATTAGAGTTTATATTTTCAAAAATTCTAATTCCTTCAGAAAAATACTCGACTTCACATTCATCTTTATTATAAGAATTATCAATAAAGGAAATTATCACTCGTTTTTCTTTTAATAAAAGTTTAATAACTGATTCGTGATATGATTGATTATTTTTAGTTAATTTAAATATAATTTTTAAATTTTCTAATTTATTTATTTTATTTAACGTCTTTAATATTAATTCATTTATTAATTTACCAGCTGGTGATGATGATGTTCCTAAGCTAATTGAATATTTTTTTTCGTTATCTAGTATTTTTAAAAACTCAGATAGTTCCTTTATAAATATTTCCTCTGTTTTAATAAATGCATCTTCAAAAGCTTGTTTAAAAATATAGTCAACATTTTTGGAAAGAATAAATTGTTCATATTCTTCTTTTATAAAATCAAATTCTTGATTTTTATCTATTATTTCTGATACTTTTTTAAAGTTTATATATTTAGAAAATCCTGACACTTTTAAATAAGATAGTACTTTTTCTTTTAATATTTGTTTATAATTATTCATTAGATATGGTTCTAATAAATAATCTATCTTAGGAATGTTTATTTCTCCTTGAACTTCATTTTTCATTTTTAAAATATTAAAAATTATTTTATTAAAATTTTCTATTTTAGATATTCCTAGATGGGTATCTGATAATACTCCTAGAGGGAAAAGTTTTCTATCATGGATATATATATTTCCTTCTTCATGTGATCTTAGAGATTTATTATCAATAATATATGATTTAGTAAATTCATTAACAACCGTTTTTCCATAGTTATTTAAAACTTCTTCTGGTGTATAATTATTTTCAGTACGAAGTGAGTTATCTTCAGCAATTTTTTCCATAGCTTTTAAAAATTTGTGTTGTTGTTTAGTAGTAAAAACCTTTCTTGAAG
>JAQUDY010000044.1 GCA_028685445.1 Bacilli bacterium | reverse complement strand
GGTTTGTAAGAATCAACACCTTTAACAAGACCAATCGTTCCAATACTTATTAAATCATCAGTATCATACTCTTTGCTTTCATACTTTTTAACTATGTGGGCTACTAATCTTAAATTATGTTCAATAAGTTTATTTCTAGACTCCTTGTTACCTAGAAGCATATTATTAATATGGTTTTCTTCTTCTTCTTTAGAAAGAGGGTCGGGAAATACATTAACAGAATAAGAACCTGTAAAAAAGATCAAACTTTTTAATAATGAAATTAAATATACCAGCACTTCTATCACCAATAAATATTATGTAGAAAAATGGATATTATTATTAATTCGGTATATTTTAACTTTCGTTTTTATGTATTACTTTATTGCTCCAATGTTTACAAGTGGAGTATTATTTCATAATTTAACTGATCCTAGTTTAAAAAATTTATTTATTTCAGTTTTTCAAGCAGGATGGTTTATAGAATCGATGTGGAGTCAAACATTAATTATTCATTTAATTAGAACAGAAAAAAAACCAATTATAGAATCAAATGCTTCATTAACTTTAACTATTTTAACACTTTTAGGTATAGTTTTACTTACTTTAATACCTTTTAGTCCACTTGCAACACCTTTAGGATTCTCTCCACTTCCTCACTTTTATTTTATTGGTTTAATAATAATAATATTTTTATATATGCTATTGACATTATACATAAAAAAGATTTATATTAATAAATATAAAGAGTTATTATAAATAGATATTTATATAGGAGACTATATAAATATCTTTTTTTTTGTTATAATCTTTTAAAGGGTGATTTAGATGTTTAATATGTTTGTTCCGGATATTTATCAAAAGAGTATATATGACATTGATTATAAAAAATTATATAAAAACGGTATTAAGTGTTTGATTTTTGATTTGGATAATACAATGACCCCCGTTAATATAAAAAGCCCAAATAAAAAGCTTAAAGATTTAATGGAAGATTTAAAAAACATGAAATTCAAACTTTTAATAGTTAGTAATGCTACTAAAAAAAGAGTAGAACCTTTTAAAGATATTTTATGTATAGATTCTTCTTATCTATCTTTTAAACCTTTAAAAAGAAAATATGTAAGAATCTTAAAAATATATAAATTTAAAGAAAATGAAATAGCTTGTATAGGTGATCAATTATTAACAGATATTTTAGGCGCTAATAGAATGGGATTCACAAGTATTTTAGTAAATCCTATAGGCAAAATAGACTTTGCATTAACTAAAACTAATAGGTTAATTGAAAACACTATATTTAATAAATTAGAAAAAAGAGAGTTATTAAAAAAGGGGAAATACTATGAATAGAATATGTTTTGGTTGCGGTGCTAAATTTCAATCTTTAAATATTAATGAAGATGGATATATTCCGAGTGGAAAAGAAAAATCTGCTAATTATTGTCAAAGATGTTTTAAAATTATTCATTATGGAATTCAAAGTAAAAGTAGTACTCCTAAAGAAACTGATATTATTATAAATTCAATTTACAATGATAATAAGTTTGTTATATTTTTAGTTGATTTTTTATCTATAAATAGTGAAGTTATAGAAATTTTCAATAAAATTAAAAATGATAAAATATTAGTTATATCTAAAGTAGATTTAATTCTAAAAAGTATTAAAGAAGTCCATATTAAATCTTTTTTAAAAAATTATTATAAAATAACTAGTTATATTAAATTAATAAGTAGTTATAATAACTATGGTGTAGAATCATTAACAAAGTATTTATTTAAAAAAAATATTAATTCAGCATATATTGTAGGTTTAACAAATTCAGGAAAAAGTACTTTAATAAATAAATTAATTGAAGCAAATAACTCTAATATGAAAATGATTACAACTAGCTATATTCCTAATACAACTTTAGATTTTATCCGAATAAAAATTAATAAAGATTTAATGATTATTGACTCACCAGGATTTATAATAAATACCATTCAAAATGAGATAATTACTCCTAAGAATAGTCTTAAAGTATTTTTAAAACCTAAGACTTTTCAAATGAAAGCTGGAGAGACACTTCAAATAGAAGATATGTATTTAAACTTTAATAATAATACATCAGTAACTTTATATCTTTCAAATGATTTAAAATTAAAAAAATATTTCAAAGAAGTTATTTTTGATTATAGTATAAATATTAATCAAAATAAAGATTTAATAATAAGTGGTCTAGGCTTTTTAAATATTAAAAGCCAAACTAAAGTAAATATTAAAAATATTAATAAAGAGTTAATTGAAATTAGAAACAGTGTGTTCGGTGATATTTATGAATAAAATAAAAGTTATGAGTGATGATTTAGCTAATAAAATAGCAGCAGGAGAAGTTGTAGAGAAAATCGCGAACGTAGTTAAAGAATTAACCGAAAACAGTTTAGATGCTAAAAGTAAAAATATTAAAATAGAACTTATCTCATCAGGAACAAAATTAATTAAAGTTATAGATGATGGAGTAGGCATGAATAAAATCGATGCTAATCAGGCGTTTTTAAGACATGCTACTAGTAAAATATACAGTCATGAAGATTTATTTCACATAAACTCATTAGGTTTTAGAGGAGAAGCATTACCTAGTATTGCAAGTGTCTCTAAAGTGTCATTATATTCATCTCTAGGAAATACAGGCATTAATATAACTTATCATGGTGGAAAAAAAATAGAAGAAAAATCTAGCATTGCTAGAAAAGGAACTATTATTGAGGTAAAAGATTTATTTTATAATACCCCAGCTCGCTTAAAATATTTAAAAAGTGATGCAACAGAACTTGCTAATACTTCTAGTTTAATAGAAAAAACAGCTTTAGCTAATCCAGATGTTAGTTTTTCACTTATGAACAATAGTAATATTATTGTTAAAACAACTGGATCAGGAAATCTACTTAAAACAATTCACGAAATATATGGTCTTGACATTAGTAAAAATATGTTAGAAATAAAAGCGGAAAACAATGACTTTGAAGTACAAGGTTTTATATCAAAACCAAATGTTTCAAAGCCAACAAGAAATTATATAATAACAATAGTAAATGGCAGAGTAGTTAAAAATTTTGAAATAAACAAAATAATAATAGATGCGTATCATACATATATTCCTGATAATAAGTTTCCAGTAGCAGTTTTAAATATAAATACTGACCCAAGCTTAATAGATGTTAATATTCACCCAACCAAGCAAGATATTAAAGTTAGTAAAATAAAAGAGCTAGAAGACTTAATATTTGAAGGAATAAAAAAAACATTATACAGCACTATTCTTATTCCAAAAGTAGAAATTAAAGAAATAAAATCTGCTAATGATATTCAAATTTTAAAAGAAGATAATATAGAAATAGAAGATAATTTTAATATTATAAATGAAGAACAGATTGATTTCAATTTTAGTGATAATTCTATTAACAAAGAAATAAAAAGACTTGAATTATATCCTAGTGGATTAATATTTGGAACTTATATTATCGCGCAGAATGAAAATGCTATGTATTTAATAGATCAACATGCAGCAGCAGAACGAATTAATTACGAAAGAATATTAAAAGCATTAGAAGAAGAAAAGTTAAGGACTACTGATTTACTTATTCCTATAAATATTGAGTTTACTCCAAGTGATTATTTAAATTTTAAAGAAAACTTATTTATTTTAACTAATTTAGGATTTATAGTAGAAGATTTCGGGATTAATACAATTATTATTAAGAGTCATCCTATTTGGCTTTTAGAAGGTTATGAAGAAGAACAAATAAAAAGAATAATAGATTTAATTTTAACTATTAAAAATAAGTTTGATCCAGTAAAATTTAATGATAAATTAGCTGCAACTGCAGCTTGTAAGTTAAGTGTAAAAGGAAATACTAATTTAACAATAGAAGAAATGGAAAGAATTTTAAAAGATTTAGTTCTTTGTGATAATCCTTATAATTGTCCTCATGGAAGACCAACTATTATCACTTTTACTAAATATGAAATAGAAAAAATGTTTCAAAGGGTGGTTAATTAATGATTATTACAATAGTAGGTCCAACTGGAGTAGGAAAAACTAAGTTAAGCTTAGAACTAGCTAAAAAGTACAATGGTGAGGTTATTAATGCGGATTCTACTCAAATATATAAAGAACTAAATATTGGTACAGCAAAAATAGATAATCAGGAAGGGATCATTCATCATTTAATTGATATAAAAACTTTAAACGAAGAATATACAATATATGATTTTCAAAAAGAAGGAAGAAAAATTATAGCAGATATATTAAAAAGAAACAAGACTCCAATTATAGTAGGAGGATCAGGTCTATATATTAGTGCTTTACTTTATGATTATAAATTTTTAAAACAATCTAAAGAAATTAAAATCACAAAAAGTCCATTAGAAATGCATAATGAATTATTAAAGATTGGACTAGAAATAAATGTTAATAATCATCAAAGATTATATCGAAAATATATCAAACATATTATTAATAAAGAACCAATTATTACAAAAGAACCTAATCTTTTATATGACACTATAGTAATAGGATTAACTACAGATAGAATTAATCTTTATAATATAATTAATAATAGGGTTGATCAAATGATTAAAGATGGTCTAGTAGAAGAAGCAAAGACTTTATTAGAGAAATTTCCGAATTCTATTCAATTAAAATCAACCATTGATTATAAAGAATTAATATCTTATTTTAATAATGAATCTACTTTAGATGAATCTATTTATCAAATGAAAAAAAACAGTCGTAATTATGCTAAAAGACAGTATACTTGGTTTAATAATAAGATGAATGTTAAATGGTTTGAAACAAACTATAATAATTTTTCTAAAACAGTTTTAGAAGTAATAAAATATATAGATAATCAAATAAAAAAGTAATCAAGACTGATTTTTTGTTAGTTTCTTTTTTTTTATACTTTCTTCTATTATATTTTACATCATTGATTGTCTGTTTTCTTTGCAAAAACTGTCTCTATATATTATACTTGTTATAGGGTGAAGCTCATGGCAAAGAAAAAAAAGCGTAAAAATACTGAGGATAATAAAGTTAAATTTAGCTCTGAGTTAACAGGATTAATTTTAGTATTAATAAGCGTCATAGGTATAGGAGCCTTTGGACCTGTTGGACATCTAATTAAATCTTTTGCAATTTTTTTAATGGGAACTTGGTGGGCAGTTTTAATAGTTTTATTATTAGTATTAGGTACATTTATGATTATAAAAAGGGATTTACCTAAAATTTTTAATTCTTCTCTAATAGGATTATATTTTTTACTAATTACTTTACTTGTTTTTTCTCATATTAATTATATAAAAGAATTAGAAATAATAAAACTAGGAACTGTTTTTCAAAATACTATAGATAATTTTTTAAACACTATCTCTGATACACGCTATATCGACTTAAGCCAAATGGGTGGCGGCATAATAGGAGCATTTTTCTCTGGTATTTTTGTGACCTTGTTTGATATTAAAGGTACATATATTGTTTTAAGTGTTTTAGGCTTATTTGGTTTTATAATGCTTTTTAACATAACATTTGTTGAACTTATTAATAAAATTAAATTAATGTTTAAGAATTTAAAGAATGGCATAAAAAGTAGTAAGATATTCGAAATATCAGAAAAAACAGAAAAAAATAATGAAGGAGAATATGATAAAGTTATCGTTACAGATGTTAATGACTTAAAAAATTATCATACTCAAAAAGAAATAGAAGAAACCACTTCTCAACCAGAAAGATTAGAAAACTCAAAAAATGGTAATTATAGATTACCAACTTTAAGTTTATTAAATCAAACAAAGAAAAACACAAAAGTAAATTCCACAGAATTCTTACAAGCAAATAAAGTAGCTTTAGAAAGAGTTTTAAATGATTTTCAAATAGTAGGAAAAGTCGTAGAAATTCATGAAGGACCTGCAGTTACACAATATGAAATAGAAATTAAAGCAGCTACTAAATTAAATAGAATAACAAGTATTCATAAAGAGATAGCCTTAGCATTAGCTGCAAAAGATGTTAGAATCCAAGCACCGATTCCAGGAAAAAGTACGGTTGGAATAGAGCTTCCTAACAGACAAATATCAGCTGTTCCAATTAGAGATGTATTAAGCACCATTCCAAGAAATATGAATGACGCGAAAATTTTAGTAGCACTTGGTAAAGACTTAATGGGGAGGACTTGTTGTGCTGATTTAAATAAAATGCCTCATCTTCTAGTGGCAGGTGCAACTGGTTCTGGTAAATCTGTTTGTATTAATAGCTTTATTGCAACTATTTTAATGTTTAAAAGGCCTGATGAGGTAAAACTAGTTTTAGTTGATCCTAAAAAAGTAGAATTATCAAACTATAATGGAATACCCCATCTATTAACACCAGTAGTTACAGATCCCAAAAAAGCGAATATAGCACTGCAGAAAATAGTATCTGAGATGGATCGTCGTTATGGTTTGTTTGAAGAAAAAAGTGCTAAGAATATAAGTGTATATAATGAAATGTTGGAAAAAGAAAATAAAAAAAATAATTTAAATGAACCTCTTTTACCATATATTGTAGTTATTATTGATGAGTTAGCAGATTTAATGTTAGTTGCTGCTAAAGAAGTAGAAGATTCAATTATGAGAATTACTCAAATGGCAAGAGCTGCAGGAATTCATTTAATAGTCGCGACTCAAAGACCATCAACAGATGTTATTACTGGAGTAGTTAAAGCAAACATTCCTTCAAGAATAGCATTTACTGTAGCTTCATACATAGACTCAAGAACAATATTAGATGCACCAGGCGCAGAAAAACTTTTAGGAAAAGGAGATATGTTATATCTACCTATGGGAGAAAATCATCCTTCACGAATTCAAGGAACATTTATAAGCGATGAAGAAATCGAAAGATTAATCGATTATGTTTCTAAAGAACAAGTTGCAAGTTATGATAATAGCTTAACAGAAATAGAACCAGATCATATGGCAGCAGGCGCTGGTTACCAGCAAGAAGAATATGAAGATCCTATTTATAATGAAGTAGTAGATTTTGCTATTGAGTCAGGAAAATTAAGCGCATCACTTGTTCAAAGAAGATTTAGATTAGGTTATAATCGCGCAGCTAGAATAATGGATCGTTTAGAAGAAAGAGGAATAATAGGCCCCCCTAACGGATCTAAACCACGGGAAGTGTTAGTTAAAGTTTCTAATGAAGAAGAGTAATAAAGATATTAGTATCATACCAAATAAGAGCAAACAAACTGTTTGCTTTTATTTTAGCTAAATGATAAACTAATTTTGGTGGTAAGTATGCTTAAAATTAAAGACTTAAGTGTGGAAATAAACAATAAAGTAATCTTAAAAGATTTTAATATAGAGATAAATAAAAACGAAATTCATGGAATTATGGGACCTAATGGAATAGGTAAAAGTACTATATGTAAGACTATTATGGGAGATCCTAATTATAAAATTATAAAGGGAAGTATCACTTATAAAACACATGATTTATTATCTTTAGATATAACTAAAAGAGCAAAGTTAGGAATATTTCTAGTTAATCAAACCCCGATAGAAATACCAGGTGTAACAAATGCAGAAATGTTAAGGATTGCTTTAACAGAAAAAACAGGTAAGCATATTGGTCTTTTTGAATTTAATAAAAGATTAGAAGAAATATGTGAAAAATTATCTATTCCTAAAAGCTTTATTCACAGAGGCATTAATGAAGGTATGAGTGGCGGAGAACGTAAAAAAAATGAACTAATTCATTTATGGATGCTAGAACCTAAACTTATCATATTAGATGAACTTGATAGCGGACTTGATGTTGATAGTTTAAAGATAGTTTATCAAAATATCTTAGAATATCAAAAAATGCACAAAGCAAGTATATTGATAATAACTCATCATGCAAAACTATTAGCAGAGTTAAATGCTAAATACATTCATATTTTAAATGAAGGAAAAATTATCAAACAAGGTAGTTTAGAACTAGCGAAAGAAATAGAAAAAACTGGCTTTAAAAATTTAATTAAGACAAATATTATAAGAGAGAACACAAATTATGAATAAACTATTTACAAAGGGTGAAGTAAAAAAAATAAATAACGAAATAATAAAATTAAGTTCTAAAATAAATAATATTGAAATAAACGGAGAATCAAAGATTTTAATATTAAACAAAAGTATAAATAATTTAAATGTTTTAATTAAAAAAAATTCACAAGTTATTATCGAAGATTTTAGAATAATAGAAAAAGAAAAAACATTAATTAAAATATATATGGAAAAAAATAGTGAGATTATTTATAATCATTCTTTTATTAATAATAAAAATTACGACTTAAATATTTTGACAAAGTATTTGGGTGATGACTCTAAAATAATATTTAATGTTCATGGTATTAATGATAGAGGGGCATGTAATATAATTGCTGATGGGGTATTAGGAAAAAACAAATATAATGAATTACTTGAAAATATAAGAATAATAAATCTTAATAATGGAAAAGCTATTACTATTCCTAATATTTTAGTTAATAATAATGAAGTGTTGGCCAATCATGCTGCCACTATTGGGAAGATAAACAAAGATGAATTAAA
>JAQUDY010000043.1 GCA_028685445.1 Bacilli bacterium | reverse complement strand
AGATTTATCAGGAATTAATATATCAAGTGATATATTTTGTTTAATACCAATACCTTTACAATCAGGACATGCACCGTATGGGGCATTAAATGAAAATAATCTAGGTTCTAGCTCTGGTAGTGAGAAGTCACATTCAGGGCATGCATAGTGTTCACTTAAGACAATCTCTTCATGATCAAGATGATTTACTACAACTTTACCATCAGCTAAGTTTGCACTTGTTTCAAGTGCTTCAAAGATGCGACTTCTTTCTTCTTCTTCAACAACTATTCTATCTACTAAAACTAAGATATTACTTTTCTTATTTTTTTCTAATTTTATGTCTTCGGTTAACTCATGAAGTTCACCATTTATCTTAACTCTTGTAAAACCAGTCTTACGAAGATTATCAAGTAAAGCTTCATGAGTTCCTTTTCCACCATATACAACAGGTGCGTAAATTTCTACTCTTGAATCTTTTCCTAAACTTAATACTTTATTTGTCATTTCTTCTACACTTTGACTTTTTATTGGCTTTTTATGAATAGGACAATAAGGAACACCTATCCTTGCAAACAGTAAACGAAGATAATCATAAATTTCTGTAACTGTTCCTACCGTACTTCGAGGATTTTTATTTGTTGTTTTTTGATCTATAGCAATGCTTGGACTTAATCCCTCAATAGAATCTACATTAGCTTTTTCAGTTCCACCTAAAAATTGTCTAGCGTACGCGCTTAGACTTTCTACATATCTTCTTTGACCTTCTGCGTAAATTGTATCAAAAGCTAAACTACTTTTTCCTGATCCTGATACACCAGTCATTACTACAAATTTATTTTTAGGAATTTCGATGTTAATATTTTTTAAATTGTTTTCTCTTGCACCTTTAATTATAATCTTATCCATTTTATCACCTCATGCGTTTATATTTTAACAAATTTTTAAAATATGTAAACCTCATTTTATAGTATCATATTTAAATGTTCTTTTATGCAACTTCTTTATTATAAACGAATGTTTGTACGCATGTCAAGTTTTAAAAAAAATGCTTTTAAGCATTTTTACGATCCGAAAGTAAAATATTTAGCATTTATAAATGGAATGTTTCCATTTATTTGTTTATACACTCCGTAAACAGTAATTATATCTCCCTCTATGAACCCTAATTCATAATTTTTATCAAGATATTTAAATGTAATTAACTGCTTTGTATCTCCACTAAATAAGTTCCCATCAATTGAAACAGTCATTTCATTGCCATATTTAAGATCAATTCCATCTACTTTAAGAACTTTTCCTATCACTTTAATATCTTTATCCTTTAAAGATTTAGGGCTTCTAACTAGTTCTTCATACGATGCCAGAGTGCAATTATATTTATATTCATTTTCTGTTAGAGGTTTATTAACATATTTATCTAAAAAATGAGTTCCTATAATACTTAATAATAATAGTACTAATAATGTACTTATTACTATTACTCCAGTTTGATCTTTTTGATTTTTACGACAACTAGGACAAATACTTAAACCTTTTTCAAATTTTTCATTACAAAAACGACAAATGATAGTTTCAATTTTTGGTTTAACAACCTTTTTAGTTGGAGCTTTAGTGACTACTTTACTTTTAACAGGAGTTTTTTTTCTTGTATCAGTTTTAGCGACTTTTTTCACGCTTGTTTTTTTAGGTGTAGTCTTACTTGTGTTTTTTCTTACTACTTTTTTATCCATTATAATACCTCTATTCTAATTTCATTATATTATATTTTATAATCTTTTTCAATTAGATTCATAAGTTGTCATAAAAATTCGGATATATAATTATCTAATAACTTAAATAATTCATCACTTTTATTTATCTTACAGATTTCAATTTTTATTTTAGCGCTATTTGGCATACCTTTTATATACCATAAAGCGTGTCCCCTAATTTCTAATATCGCTTGTTTTTCACTTTGATTTTCTAATAATAATTGATAATGTGTTTTTAACATTTTTATTTTTTCTAAGCTTGATACTTTTGAAGGCTTTATTTCTTTTTCTAAATAATCTACACATTCTTTTATTAACCAAGGATTTCCAAGAACCCCTCTACCAATCATAACAGCATCACATCCTGTTTCTTCTAGCATCCTTTTTGCATCATAGCATGTTTTTATATCTCCGTTACCAATCACTGGAATTAAAACAGCTTCTTTTACATCTTTAATAATATTCCAGTTAGCTTTTCCAGAGTAACCTTCACTTCTTGTTCTTGCATGAATAGCTATAGCGCTAGCACCTGCTTCTTCTATCTTTTTTGCAACTAGAACTGCATTTATATTTTTATTGTCCCAACCACTTCTAATTTTAACTGTTACTGGTACTGGAACTGCTTTTACAACTGCTTTTACAATATCATATATTTTTTCCGGATTTTTTAAAAGAGCACTTCCAGCTTGATTCTTAATTGCTACTTTTGGAACTGGACATCCCATATTAATATCTATTATATCTGGATTCATAATTTCCATAATTTTTTTAGCAGCTAAAACAAAAGAATCAATATCGCTACCAAAAATTTGTTGTGATATTGGTCTTTCTTCAGGAGTCATTTGTAATAAATCTAAAGTCTTTTTAGATTCATAACAAACTGCTTTATCGCTAACCATTTCTGCATAAATTAAACCAGCTCCCATTTTTTTAATAATTCTTCTATAAGCTGAATTACTAATACTTGCCATGGGAGCTAAAACTATTTTGTTTTTTATTTCAACGTTTCCTATTTTCCATTTCATTATTATTACCTACTTTAAACTTTAGATACTTCTATTATATCTCCTTGTGAAAGTTTATAAAGTTCTGCTTCTTCATCATCTATATGTAATTCTATAAATGAAGGATCAATCACTTTAACATAAGCATCAAAGAGTTTAATCTCATCTTTACTTATATAAATAGAATCTCCTTCTTTTAAATCATTATTTAAAGCAGACATACTATCAATGTGAATGTGTCTTTTTGCCACTATTAATCCCTCATCAATCAATACTTCAGCATCAGGACCACATAAAATAATTGGATGACTTTCTTTAATTTCACCACTTTTTCTAATAACTGGCTTGATTCCTAAATATTCAGCATCTCTTCTAGATACTTCTACTTGATTATAATTTCTAAAAGGTCCAACTATTCTAACTCTTTCTAAAACTTTATTATTCCATTTTATATCGACAGTATCTGTACTTGCAAACTCCCCTGGTTGTTTTAAATAATTTCTTACTTCAAAAGATTTATCGTTAAATAATTTTTGATAAACTTCTTTAGTTAAATGAATATGTCTTTTACTAACTCCTAATGGTATTTTCATAACAACCTCCATAAAAATTATAACATAGGAATAAATTAATTCATATTTATTTATTCTAGATTTAAAACATCTACAATCTTTTTTCTGCTAGCAATACCTGCTGGAATTAATCCTGCTATTAATGTTAAAGATATTGATAAAAGTAATATTAAAAATAATATTTTATTATTTATTAATACTATACTTGATATTCCTATTTTTGAATTAACATATTTATTAATTATATTACTTATAACATTACTAAATTCTATAGTAATAATAAATGAAAATAATGCAATTATTATATTTTCACTTAAAAATAATTTTTTTATATCATTTGAAGTAGCGCCTATTGATTTTAAAATACCTATTTCTCTAAATCTTTCTAAAACAGATATATAAGTAATAATTGAAATCATAATTATAGATACTATTAAAGAGATAATACTAAAAGCAACTAATATATAACTAATCCCAGAAATAAATCTTTTTGTCATATTTATTATTGTAAAAGAATCATCAATTACATTATAGGAATTCAACTCGCCTTTAATAATTATTTTACTTTTATAATCTTTTGGATATATAAAGATTTCTAATATTTCTTCGTCAAAAGCATTATCATTATATAATATTCCAAATAAATCAGTAAAATAATTATTGTTACTTATAACTACTCCAGAAATAAAGAACATTTTATTATTTATTTCTATTTTTTTATTTATAACATCCTCATATTTTTGTTCTTTTATATTTAAAATATTAGATAAGCTTTTACTTATTGATTTGTTATGATCTAGTAATAATAATACTTCGTTATTATTTTTTGGATAAAATCCAGATAATAAATCGAAATAATCATTTGTAGGGTTTACATATAAATAATCCTTATATTCGCTATTTATATTTTTATAAAAAGAAATGCCCGTAATTAAACTATTATCTAAAAATCTAATTTTATCAAGTAATTCATTATTAATATCATTAGTTACTAACATAGAAGATTTATTATCAATGTTAATAAATCCTTCTTTGTAATTGTTTTTATCACTAACAAAAGCACTTTGTAAATCTAATCTTTCTTTACTAATTATAAGTGGATAATTAAATAAAGATTCTTCTTCAAAAGCTTTTATTTCTTTTTTAAAACCAGCTGATATCGCTAGTACTAAAGTTAAACTAATTAATCCGATACTAAAAGCTAAAGTTGTTAAATAAGTACGAATTTTTTTAGTATTAATATTTTTAAAAGATATGTTAAGTATATTAAATAATGATAATTTAGTTTTTCGAAAAGGATATTTCTTATTAACCTCTTTTTTGAATAACTTTGAATCATTAATAACTTTTCCATCATTTAATTTTATTATTCGATCTGAATATTCTCTTGCTAACTTTTCGTTATGAGTTACTACTATTACCAATTTTTTCTTTGATATTTGCTTTAATAATTTCATAACTTTAATGCTGTTTTTAGAATCAAGTGCTCCAGTTGGTTCATCAGCTAAAATTATTTTCACATCTCCTATCTGGCTTCTAGCTATAGCTACTCTTTGCTGCTCTCCACCAGATAGCGAATTTACTTTTTTATTTAGTAAACTTTTAATACCTAATCTTTTTAAAACTAAATTTATGTTTTCTTTTTTAAAAGTATTGTTTTTTATATTAGACGAAATTTTTAGATTTTCTTTAACTGTTAAATAGCTAATTAAGTTATAGTTTTGAAATATATAGTTAATATAATTTCCTCTATAATGATCTTGTTTCTTTAAGCTTAAGCTAAAGATATTAGTTTCTCCTAAAAACAAGCTTCCTTCATCTGGTTTTTCAACAGCGCTTATAATATTTAAAAGAGTACTTTTACCAGAACCAGATGGACCTAGTATTGAAACAAGTTCATTTTCTCTAAAATTTATGTTTATATCTTTTAATACTTTAACTCCGTTATAATTCTTACTAATATTAGATAATTTTATCAAACAAAAACACCTCTTACTATTAATATTGTAAGAAGTGTTTTGTTTTCCTTTAAAACCTTCTGTCTTTCATACATGATCTACCACACCTTCTAGGATAATCTGTACATAATTCATAATTTCCACCATCAATTAAAAGAACTTTTCCTTCTACTAAAGATTTAGATATTTTTAATCTAGCTCTAGCATAAATTCCCTGAACAGTAGTCCTAGCAACATTCATTTGCTTAGAACACTCTTCTTGATCATAACCTTCATAATCTATTAGTCTTATGGTTTCATACTCATCAACACTTAGATTTATAAAATCTTTAGATTGACCAGACCTCATTCCTAATGGTCCATACTTATTATTCCTAGGTAAAGAACAAACTCTTCTTTTTTTTCTTGCTTCGTTCATATATGACTCCTTTACTACTTATCTAATTTTTGTTTAATATCATCTAGTTGAACTTTTAATTCATCAACTTTTTTAACCAATTCTTCTTGATTAAAATTTTGATCGTTATATTGATTCTCATATTTACAAGGACCAAAGTTTCTGCCTGTTAAAGGACCTTCACCTCTTGGACCAGTTCCATCTCTTCTTGGCATATTAACACCTCCCTTAATAACATATGTCAACAACAACATATCATGCGCGATGACATATGTCAACAAAAAACGAACTATTTCAAAAATTGAACTAGCTCGTTTAATTCATTCCGAGAAAATATTTCAAATTCTTTCATGATTAATTATTTTCAACAAATAGTTCTTGATTATTTCATTATAATCAGCATATATAACCGTATTATCTTTTAAAATTTTTATATTACTTAAATCTCGTGTTTTATAATATGTATGCAGTGATTCTTCTACTTCATAATTTATAATTTCACCTTTAATATTTTTACTAACTAACTCTTTTAAATAGCTAGAAGGAGTTAATCCATCAACTTGTTGAAGTCCAATAGCCATATTCCAATATAATTGTTTTTTATAACTATCTTTGGTTTCTTCTACTTTTTTATATTCAACATTATCATTCATGTTATTAGCTCCTTTCACAACTTTTAGGATATGCTTATTATATCACTTTTCAATCAGTTCATCTTTAGAATTGCTTCCTATGTCCCCTGTTCCACCCGTTAATAATATTTTTATATTTTCTTCTTTTCTTTAAAAACAATTAATTTACTTATTATGTAATTAAGAACTAATACAACTATTTGACCTATGACTTTTGACCATACTTCATCAAACAAAACAATATCTATTAATAAGATTAAAAGTCCTGTTTCAATTACTAAAGTTGTTATTCTTGAACCACTAAATTTTATAAACTCTTTAAATTTTTCTTTATTAGTACTTTTAAATACAAACAATCTATTAGTAAAATAAGCAAATACAACAGCAATTATCCAAGATAATATATTTGAGGTTATATAATGTAATTCTAAACTTTTAGCAAAAAAAGCATATGAGCCAACTGCAACAATAGTAGTTAATCCTCCAACTATTAGATAATTCCATAATTCCTCATTCTTATGATAAATACTCCATCCCCATAACCAAAATCTTTTTAAAATATTAGGTCTATAAGTTTCGTAATCATATATCTTATTTCCTATAATCATATAGCTTTTTTTAGCTAAATCTAAAAGAGGCTTATCATGCATTGAATCACTATACATTTCCATTATTTCAGCTTTAGGATATTTTTTTCTAAAAACAATTACTTTCTCTTCTCCTCTGCAATTAGGTTTATTAAACTTTCCAGTTTTTTTATTAACTTCAGATGCGATTAAATCTTTTACCTTTAACTCTTTACATATTGGTTTAAGTAAAAATTCAGGAGAAGCTGAAATAATGATATCTTTACTATGATCATTTTCTAAATAAAAACTTTTAATCTTATTTTTATTTAACTTCCAAAAATCTTTAACATACTCATCTACATTATTTATGGTTTTTAAAAATGAAAACACTATCTCTTTAAACTCAGTAATATTAATATACTTAGTTTTGTATTTAATAAAAGGAATAATACATTTAAATAAATGAAAAAATAGTTTCTTATCCTTCTTTAAACAATATTTAAAAAAATCAGCAGATGAATCTCCATCATAAATAGTTCCATCCCAGTCATATAAATATAACTTCATTTACATCAAATCCTTATAAATATCTTACCAAAAAAAAGGACTCTTTAAAAGCCCTAACACTTATCTCGTAATAAGCAGTTTCTATAATAAGGAGAATTTTTATCTAACTCTTTTAAAAAATAATCTTTTCCTATTTCTTCACTAATTGTTTTTTCACATGAAAACAAATTAGTTCCTAAGCCAAGTCTGTTTCCATCAATTTTAGCGCCTATGGCCGCTAAAGTTGTTGGATACATATCAAATGAAGTCATTTCTCTATTCTTATTACAATCTGTCTTAATAGCAGGATTTAAAAAAACATTTAAAACTCTTTGCTTATAATTTTTAGGAATTTTATCATGAATACCTTCTTTAGACATATTTAAATGGTCTCCTGTTATAATTATTGTTGTGTTTTTATAAAACTTTTGTTTTTGAATCCAGGAAATAAACTCTCCAAGCATATTACTTCCACACTTAAAAACATTTTCATATTTTGTTAAAGATTCATCTGTTTTACAATTTTTATCTAAATATCCTCCTTGAGGATGTGTATCAACTGTAAGCAAAGTAAAATTAAATGTCTCTTCTTTTTTGGATATATTTTTTAATTTAGTTTTAGCGTATTCATATAATTTTTTATCTTCAAATCCCCACCATTTATTATCATAACCATAAGGAATATATTTTTTTATTATAGCTGTGTCATAATCAAATATAGTATAGCTTCCATGGGTAAGTAAATAACCCGCCCTATCAGCAAAATATCTATCTGACCCCATCATAAAATAGTTTTTATATCCTTCTTCTTTTAATATTTCTCCTAATGAGTATGCATTTTTTAAAAGATTATTATATAAATTTTGATTGTTTTTTTCTTGTGGATTAATAGTTATTAAGGGTAGCCCTGCTGTTTGACCAATAATAGCACCTACAGTATAACTTGTTCCTGGAGTTTGATTAAAACCTCCAATTTTCTCATTATGAGAAAAGTTTAAATTATTAATTGCAAGCTCTTCTATTTCTGGAATAATAGATTCATTTCTATATCCGCCATTCTCTTTTGATAACTCAGAGTTTTCTAGGGATTCGACGTAAATATATATTAAATTTCTTTTTTTCTTGGGAAATTCAATAGATACATTTTTAGGTTCTATATAATAAAGATCATAAACTTCTGTTTTATCAAAGACATTGTATATTGTTTGATAAATTTTAAAATAATAATTCAAAAAAA
>JAQUDY010000042.1 GCA_028685445.1 Bacilli bacterium | reverse complement strand
AATCCAACTACTTCTAATTATATTATAATTAATAAATCAACTGGCTCAGCAACTCAAATAAAAAGAAGCAATCCAGAAATTAATTTAACAAAATATAAATATGAATTTATTCCAGACTATATTATTATGGATGGAACAGACCCTAGCGGAAGTATAGCTGCACTGAATAATTTTCCTAATGCAACTAGTATTTTACTTGCAACCAAAGTTTCAGAAGAATTACATAGCATAAGTAAAAGATGTAATTATGTAGTAGCTAATACTACTTTTGCTAAAGCATTAACAAAAATGAATCTAGAACTTAATAAAAATAAATTAGTAGTTAATTTTATGCAAAAAATTAAAGATTTAAATAAAGCCAGATATATTATAACTTTGGGAGATAAAGGTGTTTTATATGTAAGTGATAACCAAGTTAAATTGCTACCTGCTACTTTAGTGGAAAAAATTGAAGATGACAGTAATGCATCACCTGCATTTTTTGGTGCTCTTTGTTATGGTTTAATAAATAATTATGATATTGATAAAGCGGTTAAAATTGCAAATATAACAGCTGGGCTTGCTTTAACTACAATTGGTAGTGTAAAATCAGTTCCTGAATTATCAGAAGTTTTAAATATGGCCGGTTTAAAAGAAGTTATAGAAACAGAAGAACATGAAAATGAAGAAGAGTCTCCTTCTACTAATTTACCAAATATTAAAGAAGAAGAAGTGCCAGCTATTCAAGTTTAATCATGATTAGTGATCCTTTTTTAAAAATATTACCAAGCATAGATGTTCACGGATACACAAGCGATGAGGCTGTTTTTATTATTAATGAATTTATTAATGATAATATAAAAATGGGTAAATATAAAATTATAGTAATTCATGGAAAAGGATTAGGAATTTTAAAAAAAACAGTATATTTTAATTTTAGTAAAGACAAAAGAGTTATAAGATTATATGGAGATCCATTTAATTTAGGTATCACGATACTAGAATTAAATAGTAAAACATGTTAATATACTTTTTGTGATAAGGGGATTTTTATGTTTGTAGATGAAGTAGTAGTTAAATTAATTGCAGGAAAAGGTGGCGATGGATGCACATCTTTTCGTCGTGAGAAGTTTGTTGAAATGGGAGGCCCAAATGGAGGTAATGGTGGCCGGGGATCTAATATAATATTTGTAACTGATAAATCTCTTAGAACATTAATAGATTTAAAGATGATGAAAATTGTTAAAGGAGAAAAAGGTGTTAATGGCAAAGGTTCTAATAAGAATGGCGCTAATGCTAAAGACATAATTATAAAAGTGCCAATGGGAACTACTGTTACTGATGCCAAAACTGGTGCTTTAATTGTAGACTTAATTAATGAAGATGAATCATTTGTTATAGCAACTGGTGGACGTGGTGGTCGTGGTAATAAATCTTTATCTACTAAAGAAAATAAAGCTCCAAGAATGAGCGAGTTAGGTCAGCCGGGTGAAGAAATCGATATTAAGTGTGAACTTAAAGTATTAGCAGATGTTGGTTTAGTAGGTTTTCCTAGTGTAGGTAAAAGTACCCTACTTAGTATGATAAGTAATGCAAACCCTAAAATAGCACCATATCATTTCACAACATTATCTCCAAATTTAGGTTTAGTTAAAGTATATGATGATAGTTTTGTAATAGCTGATTTACCTGGTCTTATAGAAGGTGCTAGTGAAGGAACAGGCCTTGGAATAAAATTTTTAAGACATGTAATGCGCACTAAAGTAATCGCACATGTTATAGATATTTCTGGCTCTGAAATAAGAAATCCAATTGAAGACTATGCTCTTATATTAAAAGAATTAGATAAATATGATAAAACTATAAATAAAAGACCATCTGTAATAATAGCTAATAAGATGGATTTAAAAGGCTCAGAAGAAAACCTTCTATTATTTAAAGAAAAATATCCGGAATTAAAAATTTTTTCAATCAGTGCACTTTTAAATGAAGGAATAAATGAATTATTAGAATATTTAAATAAACTAGTAAAAGAAACAGAAACAGTTCCTTTATATAAAAAAGATGACACTTTCCATAAAGTTTATAAATACGAAGAAACAGAAAAATTTACAATCACTAAAGAAGACAATATATGGATTATTAGTGGGAAAGAGCCTGAAGAATTATTATTAATGACACGCTTTACAGAAGAAGAAAGCATTCAGCGTTTTGCACGAAAAATTAGAGGAATGGGAATTGAGACTAAACTTGAAGAACTAGGAGCTATGCCTGGTGATGAAGTTAAAATATTAGATTATATTTTTATTTTTAAAGAATAGGAGAAATCCTATTTTTTTCGACATTAATTTACTAATCATTTTAATATAATAATTATAGGTGATTTAATGCGAACTTTTTATTTATTTAAAGTAAATGATGAATATAGTAAACTAACAAAGGATATACCATATAATTTGTATAATACATATGCAAGTATTAAAGTAAGTAATCCAGATAACTTAAATTATGTTTATAATCAATATAAAAGTATTACATCAAAAGTAAAGATGAATGATGTAAATAGATATTTAATGAAAAAAATGAATAATTTAGATGGTTATAGTATATATCGAAATACTCATCTTTTTAATGATTATTATAGCGGAGAAGCAAGTAAGTTAATTGTTTATAATAGTTATTTTGTTTTAAAAAGTAATAAATCAAACAGCACTTTTTTTTCAGTACTAGAGAAGATACCTAATTTATTTGTTATTGATTTTGATAATAAAGATTATTTTTGGCTTACTAGTAATAATTTAACTCTTGTTAATTAAGAGTTATTTAGTGTATAATAAAACTTAAGGAGTGATAAAAATGTTACAAGATGTGTTATTAGTATTACTTGGTTTAGTAATTGGAGCAGTAGCAGGATTTTTTATTTGTAAGACATATATGCAAAAATATTTTAAAAAAAATCCGCCAATTAATGAAAAGATGATTGAAACTTTGATGAGTGGGATGGGTAGAAAACCGAGCCAAAAACAAGTTAAACAATTAATGCAACAAATGAATAAAATGCAATAAAATGAAAATAGACTTAAGAATATTAAATTCATTAAAACAAATAAAAATTAATGAAACTTTAATTATACCAAAGGAATATTATCAAAACTTAGATATATTATCTTTAAAAAACATAAAAATAAAAGGCGAGATTATTATAAATAATCAAAGTAAAATAAATTTAAACGTAATAATAACTGGAACATTTATTTTACCTTGTAGTGTAAGTTTAGCACCAGTTAATTATAATTTTAAAACTAATATTAATGAAATAATTCCAGAAAATCATAATAAACAAGAGTTTAGACTTGAATTATTAGATATTTTGTGGGAAAATATTGTCTCGGAAGATCCTATTAAGGTTAGTAAACCAGAAATAGAAATAGAAAATATAGAAGGCATTGGCTGGAAATTAGAAAAAGAGATTAATTAGCGTTAAGGAAGGAGTGATACTATGGCAGTACCATTTAGAAGAACTAGTAAAACTAAAAAAAGAATGCGTCGCACTCATTTAAAGAAAACAGCACCAAATATTGTTTTATGTAAACAATGCGGGGAAGCTATTATGCCACATCGTGCATGCACTAATTGTGGCTATTATAAAGGAAAAGAAGCAATTAAAGTTAATAAAACAGAAGAAAATTAATTTTAATTTTTTTTTGCTTTTTTTAAACAAAATATCTTAAAATGTTTATATCTTAAAAAATCCATGTTATACTATAAATAGTAAAGGATAGATGTCTCATGAAAAAAAATAAAATGATTTTAAAACACTGCCCTAATTTTTATAATATTATTAACTTTGATTATTTTGAAGATGATTATATTTCAGAAAAGTTAGTTCAAATATATAAAGATTTTATTTTCAATATTGATTTAAATAACCAAGAAGATATTGAAATGATTAAACAGATAGACTTAGTAATTAATAAATATATGGTAGACTATTACTTTAGAAAAGAAATGCAAAGAAGCATGCTTAATATAAGAGTTCAAAAAAGTGATAATATTATAAGAGATATTGCTAAGAGTATTATAGAATGCTTCGAATCATATGAATCTGGTTACACTAGAAACATATATTTTGCGAGGTGGATTTAATGATAGATGAAGAATTTTATTTTGAAGAGAGTAATCCAAAAAAAGTATTTCTAACAATTTTAACAATGTTATTTGTTTTTGGACTATGCGCTGGGGCTTACTACTATATAGATAAGCAAGATAATTTAAAATTAAAATCTATAACTGTAGAACTAGGAAGTCCTTTATCTAATAATATAGAAGATTACATTAAAAGCGGTAAATACGAAGGTTATTTTCTTGATACATCAAAAATCCATGTTGATGATGAAGGAAATGTTGACAGTGTTGGCGAGTATAGTTTCACTTTATCTAAAGAAAACATTATGAAAAAAGGCAAGTTATATGTAAAAGATACAACTCCACCAATCGTTACATTAAAAGATTTAACAATTGGTATAAATGAAGACTTTGATCTAGATGATTTTGTTGAAAGTTGTATTGATTTATCTGGTATTTGTAATGTTTCTTTTGTTAAAGAAAAAGATAGTGAGCTTATTAATAAAGAAGGCACTTACGAGATTAATTTAAAAATAAAAGATAAATATAATAACGAGGTAGTAAAAAAAGCAACTCTAATAGTCAGTAAAGGTTTTATTTTATCAGAATTAAAAGCTAAAGATAAAGAAGTGTCAAATATTTATCCCCAAGATGAAAACTGGAAAGATATATACACAGTTAAATTTAAAAAAGGTTTAGATGAAGAAGATGAAGATTTTGAAGAAGAGATTTTAAAACTAGCCAATTTCGATTTTTCTTTACTATATGAAAAGAAGATTGTTAACAAAACTATTATAAGTATTTTTAATAAATATAATTATATTATTGGTTTAACTATGAAATTAGAGTTTGATGATAATGAAGTGTTATATGTGCCATCATCGGCTTTAGAAAAAGAGGATTAATGTGGATTTTAGAGAATTAAAAGAGTTTATTAAAGATTTTTTAGGCTATATAATATCATTTTTGTTTTTATTTTTTATACTTGCCTTTGTTGTATCATTTCAACCAGTGGCTGGAAATTCCATGTATCCTACTTTAAAAGAAGGAGATTTTGTAATTGTCTCTAAATTCTTTTATAATATAGGAGATCCTAAAAGAAATGAAATAGTAAATGTTAAAGATGATCTAGGAAAATCATATGTTAAGAGAATAATAGGTTTACCTGGAGAAAAAATAGAATATTTAGATAATATACTATATATTAATGATAAACCTTTTTTGGAAAATTTTACTTTTGAAGAGTATATGACTTCTAACTTTTTATTTGAAGATATTTGTTCAAAAGAAGATTGTCCGGAAGAAATTATTCCAAAAGATATGTATTTATTACTAGGAGATAATAGAGGAGAGTCAGTAGATAGCCGAACTCTTAGTTTTGGTTTAAGAAATAAAAAAGATATAAATGGAAGAATTATTTATAGAATATGGCCAGCAAATGAATTTGGCCAAATAGAATAATATCTTTTTTTTTGCCCCATAATACTAACGCCCGCATATAAATACAATGTGAAGCAAAATATTATAATTACTAATTACCAATTATTTCCAATTATACGCTAAGATGCATTGAATTTTTAAAATTTGTATATTATAATATAATTAATTAAGCGAGTAGTATAGTTTAATTAAATAATCTAGGGAGGGAGATTAATATGTTGAACAAAAAAAGACTGATCGTATTTGGAGTGTTTTTATTAGCACTGTTTTTTATGACAATGTACGCTGGTGGAACAGCTCAAAATACATCAATAGCAACAAGATTAGTAAAGTTTATTGATGGCTATAATAATGCCGAAATAAGCACACAAAATGTAGAAGTAGGAAAGGAGGCAATCGTACCAGATTCACCAACTCATCGTAATCTGCTATTTATAGGTTGGTATAATGATGAGACAGAAATAACCAGTTTTAAAAATATAACAGAAAATTTAACAGTTATTTCAAGATATGTTGATGATATTAATAATAATGGTATAGCTGATAGTGAAGAAGAAAGTTATACTGTTACATTCTTTGATACAATCGCAAATGAGAATATACGTGTTGTTAATGTATTAACAGGAATGGATGCAACAGCTCCAGCTGTACCATCTTATGATGGATATACATTTACTGGTTGGTCAACAAGTTATAGAAATGTTAATCAAAATATAACTATTAATACTTTATATGAATTAAATGAAGAACTTGCAGAAATAACAACTCACACAGTAACATTCTTAGTAGATGGTGAAGAAATTTCAACTCAAGAAATTGTGAACGGAGCAACAGCTTCAGAACCAAGTGAAACAGTAATACCTAAAAAAGAAAAACAAGTATTTATCGGTTGGGATAAATCATTTGATAATGTAACAAGTGATTTAACAATCAATGCAATTTATGCTGATGACATTAATGGGAATGATAAAGCAGATAATGATGAAGAAAAATTCACTATTAGATTTGAAACTAATGGTAATGGTACATTTACAGGTGAAACATCTTTTACTGGTTTATTAGAAGGACTAAAAGTATCTGACTTTATAGAATTACCTGAATATGAAGCAAATCCTGGCTATACATTTATAGGGTGGGACAGAGAATTACCAGAAGATGATGCTGTTATAACAGACAGTATTGTTTATACAGCAATTTTTAAAGATATAACGGAACCTGAAGTTATAGTATCAGATATAGTAGATGGACAATTTAATCCAGAAAAATTTAGTTTTAATGCTAAAGATCCAAATGGAATAGCTTCATTATCTTATACTATTAGACCAAAAGGAAAAGAAGACTCAGTTCAATCTGGATATATAAAATATCAAGATATTCTAGATGATATAACTAAAACTTATTCTATTAATGAATTACCAGATGGAGAATATGAACTTAGAATATCAATTAGAGATACAGCAGAAAATCCTAATCATGGTTCTGTAATCAATTTCATTGTAGATAATACAAATCCTACATTGGAAGATGTAGTAATTAATAAAAATATAACCAATGAAAATTCAATAGAAATATCAGGAAAAATATTTGATGAAAATATAAGATATACTAGTATAAGAATTTTTAATTCATTAAATGAAAGCGTATTACAAAAAACAGTTTTCGGAAATAATGATGAGTTAATTGAGAATTTAGATATTTCGACATTTGATGATGATACTTATCGTGTTCGTTTAAAAGTGTATGACCTTGCTGGGAATACAGAACAAATAAATAAGACACTTGTTATTGATAGAACAGCACCACAATTAACAATAGAAGCATTAAATTATAATCATAGTATAGATAATAATTATTATAATAACGAATCTATTGAAATAAAAGTAACAGCTACAGATAATTATGAGGGTGATTTATTATATCAATATGGCAATGATAATAAATGGGTAGAATCTAATACATATATTAAAGAATGGACTGCTGAAAAATTTATAGTCAAAGTAAAAGATACTGCTGGAAACATTAGTGAAGCAACAATTGGACTACATATAGATAGAACACCAATGACTATAGATTTTAAGACTATTAATAATGAATTATATAATGGGGCTTATACTAATTCTTTAAAACCTATTTATATAAAACCAAATAATGGGTGGAAATTATTAGATTCTGGATACTTATGGTCAACTAATTCAGAAGGAATAACAAAAGAAGAAATAGTAAACCCATTTTGGCATAATGATTCTATTGAAAATCCGATTTCAGATGGTGAATACTATTTATGGGCTTATGCTTTAGATTATAATGGTAATTATAATTTAGTTAGAAGTAATGCTTATATCATAGATCAAACTTCGCCAGAATTAAACATTAGTATAGACGATGTTAATCCAACAACATTTAGCTTTACAACTACAGATGAACATGGATTAAAATCAATGTCATATACTATTTGGACAAAAGGAAAAAAAGTATTAAAACAATCTGGTGGAAATACATTTAAAGGTACAAAAGAAAAAGCAGAAACTTATATTATTAAAGAATTACCAGATGGAGAATATGAATTAAGAGTTTCTGTAAAAGATCTTGCAGACAATTATAATCATCTTTTACCAATCTATTTTGAAATTGATAAGACATCGCCAATTGCAAGTATTGTATCACCGGCAAAAGATGGAATAAATTTTGGGAAAAAAGTTATAATAACAGGAGAAGTAGATCCAAGTGAAGTAAACATGAAGCGTCACTGGTTTGAAATAACTACTCCAACAGGAGGAACTTATTATGAAGGACCGATTGATAATGAGAGTTTAACACATTCATTTGATTTAGACACTTCATATGGCATAGGTGAATATAAAATCCGTTATGTAGCAACTGATAAAGCTGGCAACAGAAGCGATGCACCTAATTTTAGTAATTCAACAATTAGAACATTGAATGTTGTTGATATTAATGATCCAGAAACTACTATTGAAGTAACACCAATTTCAAATGGAAATAATTTTACAGTAAAAGGAATAGCAAAAGATGATCAAAAACTTAATAGAGTTTATGTACAATTAGTGAATAGAACAACAGGGGACCGTTGTGGTGGAACAACTATTCATCTATTAACATCATTAAACC